>JBDSRT010000241.1:0-9779 GCA_039929165.1 Ginsengibacter sp. | reverse complement strand
TGCGTCAACAGTTGGCATCGGGTTAACTTTAATGCTCACAAAAGCTGTGTCTTTAAAACAGCCTCTGTCATCAGTGCCAATTACTGTATACGTAGTAGTTGCAGCAGGTGTAGCCACAGGATTTGCGCTTTCGGCATTGTTTAACCCGGTAGAAGGTGACCAGGTAAATTTATCAGTACCGGAGGCCGACAATTTCACACGAGACCCACTACAAATGGAATCGTTTTGTGACACCTGCATTAAAAACGGCTGCTTAACTGATACAACAACTGAATCTGAAGCGATACAACCAAACCCACTTTTACCCGTCACTTTATATTGAATATCTGTTGCAGGTTTTATTGTAGGAGTTGCACAATTTAAACATGAAAGCGATGCATCTGGTAGCCACGAATATGTTTGGGCACCGGTAGCCGTAAGTGTCACAGACTGACCTTTACAGATATATAAATTATCATTGACCTTAACATTTGGAAGAGGATAAGCCGTGGCTATTTTTATTACAGTAGTTGAACAACCACTGCTATTTGTTGCAGTCAACTTTACATTATAATTATTTGCGACAGCGTAAGTTTGAGCTGCAGGATTCTGAAGATTAGATGATGCGCCATTGGCGAAATTCCATTGCCAGTTAAGGGCAGAAGTATCGGCCTTTAAAAGCTTACCAGAAAAAGTTATTGGAGCAGGAACGCAGGCGCCATCAATAGCTTCGATGCCAATTTTAGGGCTATTAACGATCTTAATTTCTGCTGATGACTTTAATGTGTCTCTGCAACCAGCCTGTGTTGTAACTATTAATGATGTAAGATAAGCACCCTCCTTTAAGTAAGTATGTGCAGGATTTTGCAGGTTTGATGTTTTGCCATCGCCAAAATTCCAGAGATAAGATGTGATCGGATCATTACCCGAACTATTATCTAGAAACTTAACAGAACCAGAATCGCAAAGCAGATTATCAGATAAAGAAAAATCTGCAGCAACGTCAAATACCGTGATCGTATCACTGCCAACAATTGGTACCTGGCAACCTTTGCCATCAACTAAAATTATTTTGGGGAGATAAGTGCCTGGTTCATCATATACATGTTTTAAAACAGAATCTTTGGTTACAAGTGTATTGCCATCATTGAAATCCCATATAAATGAGGCATTATTTTTTGCAGTCGCTTTGAAATTTGTTAATAATGGTGAGCAACCTGTATTGTTGGTGTACGTCAATGTTCCCTCCGGTCCATTAATAATTATTGTTTTTATTTTTTCATCAGTACAGCCACCCGGCGTAGTTATAGAAAGTTTTACTTTATACTGCCCTGCAAAAGCATAAAAGTGTGAAGGCTGGCGAAGGTTAGAAGTGTTTCCATCGCCAAAATCCCAAGACGTTGTAGTAGCATTTGTCGAGGTGTTGGTAAAATTTACGACAAGAGGTGGACAGTTTGTAACGGAATCGCTCATTACAAAATCAGCTTTAGGCATTACTATATTAATAAAATCTGTTTTTACAATCATATCTGTACAACCATATCTGTCTTTTACTGATAAAGTAACATTATACAACCCGGCAGTAGTGTAATTGTGTACAGGTTTGGCTTCTGTTGATGTTGCACTATCTCCAAAGTTCCATAGATAAGTTAGCCCGGGGCCTTCAGAATCATTAATAAATGTAATTGATTTGCCAGGGCATGATATTGAATCTTTGGCAGTAAAGCTGGCTAAAGGATGAGATATAATAAGTGGTTTGGGAAGCCCAATTGTATCAGTGCAGCCCTTACTATCAGTAACCTTAAGCACTACATTATATTGACCAGGCAACATATAGCTGTGTGCAAACGGAGCTGCTGTGTATTGGAAGGAGTTACCATCTCCATAATCAAAGTCCCAGGTCGAAATAGGATGAACGCCATCAGAATAAGAATTATCTAAAAAAGCTATCTCACTGTTGAGGCAAGTTCCTGAAGCACCAGATCTAACATCAGCTGTAGGACCATCCACCCTAATATAATTTGTTTTTACTAAGGTATCTCTACAACCAAGAAGATTTGTGATAATAAGGGTAACAGAGTATGTGCCTGACTTCTTGTAAATATATTGAATGGAAGCTCCCCCATTAATTTTTGTCCCATCGCCAAAATTCCAGTTGTAAGATAAAATAGTAGCGTTGTTAACATCTACTGTATTAAACGTTATGGCTGAACCTTTACAAATCAAGGTATCAGAAGCCACGAACATTGCTTTTTCAACAATTACTGATACAAGTCTTGTTATTGAGTAACTGCAATTTGTTTGACTATTAAAAACTGTAAGCCTAACTGGATAAATTCCAGGCTTATCAAAGGCATGAACCGGGGACAATTCTGAAGAAGTTTGTCCATCGCCAAAATCCCAGGCAGAAGTTTCAGCAGCTATAGATCTGTTAGTAAAGGTTCGGGAAAATGCATCTGCGCACTTATAAGCAACAGTAAATTTCGCAATTGGTCCTTTTATATGAATAAAGTCTTTTTTTACAAGAGTATCAGGGCAACCGTTATTAAGAGAAATAAGTGTCAAATCAAAACGCCCGGTATCCTGATACAAATGTTGTGGATTTTTTTCGGCAGAAGTCGTTCCATCACCAAAACTCCATGACCATAAATCAACGGTTCCTATAGACCTATCTTTAAATTCTACCGCCATACTCGCACATACATCATTCTGCAAAGAAATAAAATCTGTTTTAGGCTTTGCAGCGGCAATAACTCCTCCAACAAAAACAATAGTGTCAGTACATCCACTTACTGTTTTCACAATCAAAGTAATGTCGTAACTACCCGGATTTACAAAAATATGTTTGGGTTCTGCTTCCGTAGACATTTTACCATCACCAAAGCTCCAATTATAGCTCACAACAGGCTCAGTCGATACTATATCACTCTTGAAATTTTGAGTTAAAGGAGCACAGCCTTTCATAGGCAAATCGAGAATACTTATTGAGGGCGGAATAATTTTTACAAATTCATCTTGGTTTATAACAGCTGTACAACCTGCGGCATTGTTTACTGTTAATGACACGTTATATGATCCTTTTTTTACGTAAGTATGAACCGGATCTTTTTCAACAGAAGTTTGGCCATCGCCAAAATTCCATAAATAGCTTACACCATTAATCGAAGTGTTCTTAAAACTAACGGGCAAAGGCGCTTTACAATCAGTCGTGTTATCTGCTAAAAAATTCGCCAAAGGTTTGTCTAACACTTCTATATTCTTTTCAAGTGAATCAAGACATGCTCCAAAATTAGCTACCATCTTAATTTTATATAGGCCTGCTTTTGCGAAGGTTTTTGAAGTATTTAATAAAGAAGCTGTGTCGCCGTCGCTAAAATACCATATCACACTTCCTGGTAAAGGTGTGCTTGAATTCGTAATAACGGCAGATGCTCCTGCACATATTTTATCTGGTAAATTAAAAGATGCATTAATGTTGCCGAGAGTAATAGCATTTGGCTTTATAAGAGTATCGGTGCAACCTGTATTATTTTTTACAATTAAACGCAAATTATAGCTACCGCCCTTGTTATATTGATGGACTGGATTTTTTTCAGTAGATGTTGTGCCATCACCAAAATCCCAGGTGTAACTTAAGACACCACTTCCCTGTGACTTATTTACAAAATGAATATCAACTGGTGCTTTGCAGCTATTGGGTACATCATTATTAAAAGCAGCACGTACGCCATTTGCAATGGTGACATAGCCGGGTTTTGTTATGGATTGAATACACCCATATATATTGGTTACTCTTAACGACACATTATAACTTCCGCCATCACGGTAGATATGTGCCGGATTTTGCACAGAGTCAAAATTGCCATCACCAAAATCCCATTCCCATTTAGCAATTAAACTGCTGCCTGCTGCTGTCGAATCAGAAAAGTGAACAGGCAAAGGAAAACAGCCGGAAGTAATTGTTGAGCCGAAATTCGGTATGGGCGACGAATAAACTGTTATGTACTGAAAGCGTGTTATTGAATCACTGCCCGAAGCATTACTAATTACAAGTTTTACAGTATACTGCCCTGGCTCAAAGTAAGTAACTGCAGGATTTTTTAATAAGGATTTTGTACCGTTGCCTAAATCCCATTTGTATTTTGTCGGACTACCTGAAGAAGCATCTGAAAATTGTATAAGTAGTGGCGAACAACCTGCCGTACTGGTTGATGAAAAATGCGTTGATAATTGGGCTTTAGAGTTAAAACCTTGCAATATTATACATAAGCAGATTAGCCATTTGCATAGCCATGGTTTTTCACCTGACATTGGGACGTTGGTTTTTTATTGAATATCGGAAGGAACAGGAATTCCAATACTGTTCATTACTAATAACAGTTGATTCAATAAAAAATTGTCCTGGCGCAAAAATTACTATGGCAGCTGATGTAAATGGAAAAGAATTAGACTTATTGACGTAGCATATGCAACACTATAGGCGCAGGAGAACCCCAGGGTGCCAGTTCAAGCTTTGGAATATTTTTACTCGTAAAGCGCCATTCACGGTTAAGGAAAACAAATTCTTCCGTTGTATTCGGCAACGTGATTATTAATTTACTGTAATCAGAATTCGAACTCCAGGCGCCTTCATAAACCTGGTTGTTCTTTTTTGCCTGTAGCGGGCCGTGGAGCAGATCAGTCTTTAAAAGTATAAACGTATAGCCTGTGTAGTCCGAAGTAATATCTACACCGCTATCAGTAGCAAGTTCAACTATATAATCTTTATTGAGAATATTGTTCTCGAACAATTGTTCCAGAAAATTATCGGGGATAATTTTTTCCTTCTTGCACGACGTGTTACAAAACAAAAAACATAAGCCACAAAACGATAAAACAAGAAAACGGGCAGATATAACTTTCATGTAGCTCTAATGTATAATATTTCAACGCAATTTTTTTTAATAAATTATACATCACAATAAAATAGAAAACATCAAGTACTTAATATTTTAAAGGCTTAGGCTCAACGATACCTTTAAAATTGTTCTCAAACGCTCTCATACGGTAAGCGTTCATGGCATTATACCCTAATTTTTTTACCAACCTGTAATTTACCAATACGCCTACAGGCGCACCAATTACAGGAAGCAGTTGCGCCATTTTAGCCAAATCAATATAATCCCGGTATTCCTGTTGAAAATTTCGCCAGTCAAATTGGTTGATATCTTCCGGAAGATCTTTCGATTTAGCATCCCAGTCTAGTATGTTCAGATAACTTGATTTACGGTTTTCATGACTGGAAAATGTCAATTCAAAAATGTGTAAAAGATAAACCCGCTCTTTGTAATCTTTAATGTCATGGCCGTAAAAGGAAGCTATATCAAACAATAATTTAATCTTCAATCCCAATAATATGGGGAAGTCTGCCAATCCGAGTAAAATACCGCCGGCGCCGGTAACGCCGCCTTCAACCGCAGCAGTAGTTCTGTAAAATTCTATGCGCTTTAAGACAGCTTTTTCACGCTCCTCAATAGTTTCGTCCAGGAGGGGTTTTGCCGTTGTGTAGGATGCTCCAAACAGTACACCTTTAATCATTTGTTTTATGGCTACTGTGATAGCCTTGTGTACTTTTTCCGGGATCCAGTTGTTGATCTTTGTCTGAACTTTTTTAGAAATTTCATTAAAAAAAGATGGCCTTCTTAACATTTGTTTCTGCCAAAGGGCCAGCTCACTAAATGCCCATTGTTCGTATCCGTTCATTCCTAAATATTTGTCTTCAAATTTACAACGATAAGCACATCACACTAGGTCTAATTTTTACTGCATTCATTTATGTAATTTCAATTTAAATACACGGTATGCTGGCTGGGATAAGATTGACGTTTTTTTGCTTACTACTATTTTCTCTTAAGTCCCTTGCACAAGAGTTTGGTGGTAACAAACCATCAATAAAATGGAAACAAATAGTTACGTCTAAAGCAAGAATTATTTTTCCGTCAGCAATGGATTCACAGGCCATACACATTGCTAATACTATACAACAAATTGATGCTGTCTCAGCTCAAAGTATTGGCGTAAGATCAAAACCTGTAAGTCTTGTTTTACAAAATCAAACTACTATATCAAACGGCTATGTAAGCCTGGGGCCATTCCGAAGTGAATTTTATCTGACGCCTTTACAAAATAGTTTTGAGCTCGGCAGTCTGCCCTGGAGTGATCAATTGGCTATACATGAATACCGGCATGTACAGCAATACAACAATTTCAACATCGGATTATCTAAAATATTTTCAACAATTTTTGGTCAGCAGGGACAAGCCTTTGCGAACAACGTTGCCATACCCAATTGGTTTTTCGAAGGCGATGCTGTTTATAATGAAACCTATTTTTCAAACCAGGGCCGTGGGCGGCTGCCAAATTTTTTTAACCCTTATCGATCTCTGTGGCAACAACAAAAAAAGTATAACTGGCAAACCTTGCGCAATGGTTCATACAACAAATTCATTCCAGATCATTATGCTTTAGGTTATTTATTAGCAGCTTATGGCCGCAAAACATATGGCGATGATTTTTGGAAAGACGTCACACATGATGCTGCTGCATTTAAAGGATTGTTTTATCCTTTACAAAAAGCGGTAAAAAAATATTCAGGTGTTTCTTATAAAACCTTTCGTAACAAGGCGCTTGATTTTTTTAAGGATCAGTTCGTAACAGAAGATAGCCTTATCAATGTATCGCCTCAAGCTTATAAAGATGAAGAATATCCAGTATTAATTGGAGGAGATTCAATCATTTTTGTAAAAACAAGTTATGATAAACCACACCAGTTTGTTTTGATTGATCGTGGTCATGAGAAAACTTTAAACCTTAAAGCTGTTTCTTTAGACAATCACTTTTCCTATGCTAATAATACAATAGCTTATTCTACCTACAGGCCCGATTTAAGGTGGGGTTATAGAGACTTCAATGAAATAGAGCTTTTCAATATTGTAACCAAAAAACATAAGCGGCTTACAACGTCATCGAAATACTTTTCTCCATCTCTTTCGCCAAAAGCTGATAGTGTTGTTGCGGTTAATATTAATACCAGCGGCAAGGCAAACCTTGATATTCTTTCAATGAAAGATGGTTCTAAACTCTCCGCGTTGGTTAACAACGAAAACTTATTTTATACCTATCCAATATTTGCCCGTCAGCAAATTATTTCAGCAGTAAGAAACACTGCCGGCCAAATGTCTATACAGGCAATAGATGTTAAAACTTTACAATCAAGATTCATCATTCCTTTCTCTTACAATGTTATTGCCTTTCCTTTTTATAAGAATGATACTTTGTTTTTTTCTGCATCATCCGGCAAACAGGATAAAGTATTTGCATATGTTTTTAATAATGGGAAACTTTTTTTCGTTGATCCCAAACTTAAGACTGGCATTGGAAAATATCAGTTCAATGTTAGTGATAATAGCATCGTGTTTTCAACTTTCACTGCAAATGGATTTAGAATAGAGACTTTATTAAAATCTGCAATTGAATTTGTGCCGGTGAGTGCGGGCGACATGCAGTTGCCACTACCCGATTTTGGTGTTTCAACATTGGGAACAAATCCAAAACCCGATACAGCAAACCAGTTTAAATATACTGTTACACCTTACGCCAAATCAAAAGGTCTTATTGCATTTCACAGCATTCAGCCTTATATAAGCGATCCTGAATATGCCATTACATTGGTAAGTGATAATATTTTAAACACCATGGGGGCACAACTAGCATACACTTATAATCGTTCGGAGCGATTTTCAAAAGTTAGCGCAAGTGCGGTTTATGCAGGTTTATTTCCTTTGCTATATGCCAGTGTAGATTACTCCATAAACCGCCGGGGATTTTATAATGGAAAATTGTTATCATGGAATGAATTTGAGCCTGGCGTTGGCATAAGCGTACCTTTAAATTTTAGCAGGCTTAACCATCTTACCTTTTTAAATGTTGGCTCACGTTACACTTTAAACAACTCACAATACAAAGGCATTTTTAAAGATTCTATTTCAGTAAATACGTTTAGTTATCTTAATCATTCTTTTAGAGTTACCAATCAATCTCAGTCTGCCAGGAAAAATATTTTTCCTAAATGGGCACAAACATTAGCCGTTAATTATAAGCATGCAGTGACCGGCTATGCTGCAACGCAGTTATCAACAAACGGTAATATTTATTTGCCCGGACTTATAAAAAATCACAGTCTTGTTTTGAACGGAGCTTTTCTGTCTCAAAGCGCTTCTAATGAAATTAATTTTTCGTCAGGGTTTCCATTTTCAAAAGGTTATATCGGTCAGAATTTACAGCACATGTATAAGTTTGGCGTCAACTACAATCTACCTCTTGCCTACCCTGACGCAGGCATTGCCAACGTGGTTTACCTGTTAAGATTAAGAACCAATTTATTTTACGATCATACGTATGCAAAAGAAACGTTTGACTCAGGCTTCCCTTACCAGGCTTATTTTAGATCAGCCGGTACCGAATTGTTTTTTGATACAAAATGGTGGAATGTAATGCCGGTAAGTTTTGGCTTTAGATATAGTTATTTGTTTGACGAAGATGCATTTGGTGGAAGTGGTCATAACCGCTTTGAAGTCATCCTGCCCGCAAATTTATTTCAGTAAACATTTAGTCATCAATTGTATTCTAGATTGAGTGGCTTATTAGCAATGGCACTGAAGAAATTGCCCAGTATCTCACTAAAATGTTGATGCTATTAAAGGGTTGAACAGAGATTTTTATAATTCTAAAAAATTGTATGGTCTGCAAATTATTCAATACAATGGCGTGGCCTGATTTATGTTGAGATTTCACTAATATATACGTTATATGAAAAGTGATATAAAATTCAAGAATAAAGCAGGATCTAATTTCTTCAATGTGGCGCCAGGTGTCTGGGGAATGAAAAATATTTTTGTGAATTTGTACATGATCTTAAACCCTTTTGACGGCAATTGGGTGTTATTAGATACCGGCGTTTCCAATGCAAGAAATAAAATTAAATCGATGGCACGCCGGCTATTTGGCGAGCCTGGCATTCCATCCTCGATAATTTTAACGCACGGGCATTTTGATCACACTGGTGCAGTGAAACAACTGTGTGAAGAGTGGAATGTGCCCGTTTTCGCTCATTATCTTGAATTGCCATTCCTAACCGGCATATCACATTTTCCACCCCCGGACCCTACCGTTGGCGGCGGCTTTATGTCTTTAATTTCTTTTACTTATCCCGATCACCCAATCGATATTTCAAGCCATATTCAAAGTCTGCCAGATAATGGCAGAGTGCCGGGTTTGCCAGAATGGAAGTATATACATACACCTGGGCATTCTCCTGGCCACATTTCACTGTTTAGGGAAAATGACGGTGTATTATTGGCAGGCGATGCCTTTGTTACAACCAAAGCCGAATCACTTCTATCAACGATTTTTTCTACACAACAACTTAGTGGGCCGCCAAAATATTTTACCTATGACTGGAACCTTGCCAAACAATCAGTAAAAACATTAGCTATGCTTGAACCAGACATAGCAGCAACTGGGCATGGGGAGCCAATGAAGGGCCAGGAGTTAAGACACGAACTCAATCATCTTTCAGAAAATTTTTACCGTTTAGCAGTGCCTGCTCGTGGTCGCTATGTTGACGAGCCAGCTGTAACAAACGCGGCTGGCCTTTTATATTTACCGTCTGTAAATGTTGATAAAAGAACCGCGGCGCTCGCTGGCGTTGCAATTACAGCCTTCGTTTTTGGCATACTGCTTTTAATGAAAAAAAGGAAAAG
>JBDSRT010000240.1:0-2980 GCA_039929165.1 Ginsengibacter sp. | reverse complement strand
GGGTGCTACCCATAATTCCATAGCCATAGCCACCACCGTTAGCCACAATTTTTACCGGAAGGTTATGCAGACAAATATCATTTCGTATTTGTTCGTAAGGCCGCAAAGTAATAAAAGGAGAAATGGAATATATGAAGGGAAGAAAGCCTTCATAAGCAAGCGATGCTGCCATGGTAGCCATATTTTGTTCTGCAACACCGGCGTTAATAAATCTTTCTCCCAGTAACTCCCTAACACCTTCCAGAGCCATAAAGCCAAGATCACCGGTAAGAAAAATAATCTTATCATTTGATTTACTAATATCAATTATAGCCTGCGCAAATTCTTTCCGCATTATTGCATTATTAGTTTTTGAAAATCCGAATCGGTTAATGGCAGGTAATGACAATCGACAGTATTCTGCAGGGTTAGGTATTTTCCTTTTGTAGTATTACAGATAATTGCTAACGGTTTTTCACTACTTAATTTCGAGCAAGCGTTCTCTAAAGAATCAAAATCATGTCCATCTGCCATCAATACTTCAAAGCCAAAACTATCTAACTTTTTATCTAATGGATCGAGTTTCAAAGTGTCTTCTGTTCTGCCAAATCCCTGTATATAATTCCTATCAATAAACCACAAAACATTTCTAAGGTTATGATGCGCTATGAATAAAGCTGCTTCCCATGTGCTTCCTTCATTCAACTCCCCATCAGAGGTAATACAATAAATTTTTTTATGTGTCTTTTTAAGTTTGTTTGCCAAACCCAAGCCTGCTGAAATTGACAATCCATGTCCTAAGCTACCCGTGGCAAAAGGAATGCCTTTAATCTTGTTTACTGGTGGATGTGCCGGCAACAATGTGCCTTCTTTATAAAAAGTTTGAATGTCATCTTCAGAAATAACGCCATCTTCTGCAAGTACGCTATACAACAAGGCTGCTGCATGTCCTTTTGATAAAATAAGTTCATCATCATTTTTCATCAAATGAAACTTAATAAAAACAATCATCTCTAAACAGGATAATGAACAACCCACATGGCCGGCGTTTGCCGTTTTATACATGTTGACCAGGCGGTTCCTGATTGAATCCCGTTTGGATTTAAGCATAGATTTTATTAATTAAACATCAATATTTTATCAGTGAGGATGTTGCATCCTACTACTGTAAAATAAAGATAGATGACAACGCAAATCGTAATAGTCCTATAACACTACTTAACTAGTCATCAATACTTCATTTCAACAGGCCGAAAACTGATCGAAACTCAATAGGTTTAAATGCTCAGCCCTTTTTTCATTAAAAATATTGAAATCAAAATAGGGATTTTCATTAAAAGATAATTTATTAAGACAAGGTCTGGCGTTTTTACTCAACACTCCAACACCCCAATCGCTATCAATACAACATGAATAGTACTCTGTTCTTGCTTGCACAAATGCTTTCCAGGTTGTTCCGTTCCAAAAACCTTTTGCAGGTCCATTTATAAAATTATAGGTTTCTCTTGCATGATATTCTGTTGGCGGATTACAATCGTGTAAAACAATAAACCCGTTGTCAGATAGAAATTGAATTGAATTAATAATATCTCTTTCTACCTGGTAGGCTAAATGTAACCCATCAATAAAGATGATATCGAATTTAATTTCATTTGAAATCTCTAATTTATTTTCATTGAGTTGAAGAAAAAATTCATCAGATGTTATTTTAAAATCAGCCAGGTTTAGCTCAAACTCAACTCCAGGATCAACAGCATATTTATTTTTAATCTTGATCAAATTATAATTGTTATCTGGGTTTCCAATTCCAATTTCCAGATAGTTCTGCGCATTAATTTTTTCGGCCAAAAAATTAAGGACGTCATATCTTTTGGCTTCTTTCGACATTTCGGCCTTTGTAAGGTTATTGGCAGAAGAAAATATTTTATCTCCATGAATCCTTTTACCTAACTGGTAAAGTTTATTATTATTTATATTTTTAATTATACGCTTCATGAATTATTTCTTATTTGGCTAGTGGCCTCAATTTCATATCGATAAGATCTCACACTTTTTCTGGTATTTCTTTATCAACCTAGATGAATTTCCAAAGAGGATAATAATAGCATGACGGGTATTTAGACCAGAAAATGCATCAATATAATAACGCACTTCTTTTTTGCAATAAAATACCGGATGCAAACAGAAGCTTAGACCAAATACCATAAGAGGTTACTTCTTCGTCACGAAAATGAAATCCATATTGAATCAGCGCATCTTCTAAAAAAACACTTTTGCAGTATCCCTGGTTCAATGTATAATATCCTATATCCGTCATATGTTTTTTTACATCATCCAGATCAACAGCAACAGTGTGAGTCGAATCATCGTAAAAGTTGATGGTTGTGCAGGTAAAACCATTTTCGACAAATAAATTGCGCGGTGGTAAATTGACAGAATGCAATGAGGGAGTTTCTATATAGAGAGTACTTGCTTCTTTTAAAACTCTGTCACATTCAAATAACAATGCCTTCCAGTCCTGAACATGCTCTATCAGGTGGCTCATAAAAATAAAATCGAAAGATTTATCGGGGAACGGCAATATTTCTTCATCCAGATTTACTTTAAAAAAAGCATCTAGTGCGGTCTTTTCAACAGGCGTATATAAATCAATCCCTGTGATATAAATATCATTTCGTTTAGGCAATAAATAATTTTTCCAATATCCTAACCGTCCTGAACCACAACCTATATCCAGCACCTTTGCATCTGGGCTACAATTTTTTATAGAAGATAGACGAGGATGGTATTGATAGTATTGGGAGACAAGAGATTCTCTGTCTGATAATTTATTTGCCGGATGCACTTCATTGGCAATTTTTAATATTTCTGAAATGGCATCTTGCATTTTTGATTGTTTCGCTTGAAGATTTGGGACAAAAATGAATCACTTTTAACAATGAATAAAGTTAAGTGGTATTGCTGATCAGCAAATCCTGTAATTGTATATAACCCTTATCCC
>JBDSRT010000239.1:0-3762 GCA_039929165.1 Ginsengibacter sp. | reverse complement strand
AAGAAGCTTTGCTTGATGTAGAAGAAGGTGCAGATATTGTTATGGTTAAACCTGGTTTACCTTACCTTGATATTGTACGTGAAGTAAAGAATGCCGTAAAAGTGCCGGTAAGTGTTTATAATATCAGCGGTGAATATGCTATGATAAAAGCTGCTGCAAAAATGGGTTGGCTCAATGAAGAAAAAGCGATTCTTGAAACATTAACTTCTTTGAAAAGAGCCGGTGCTGATCTTATTGCAACTTATTTTGCAAAAGATGCGGCCAAATTGCTTAATAGCTAAACCTCAACTACCCAATGACATTGCAAACAACCTATTCAATCTCAAAAAGTGAAACACTTTTTTCCAGAGCTAAAGCGTCAATCCCTGGTGGAGTGAACTCCCCCGTAAGAGCATTTAAAAGTGTTGGTGGCAATCCTGTTTTTATAAAATCTGCGAAAGGCGCTTATCTTTTTGATGAAGATGGCAACAGGTACATTGACTACATAAATTCCTGGGGACCGATGATTCTTGGTCATGCACACGAACCGGTTATTGAAGCAATAAGAGACAAAGCACTGTCTTCAACTTCTTTTGGTGCGCCTACTTTACTTGAGATAGAAATGGCTGAACTCATAAAAGAGATGTGTCCGAATGTGGATATGGTCAGAATGGTTAGCAGCGGCACTGAAGCCTGTATGAGTGCCGTGCGCCTTGCCCGCGGTTTTACAGGAAAAAACAAGATCATCAAATTTGACGGACATTATCATGGCCATGCAGATTCGTTTTTAGTGAATGCCGGCAGTGGTGTTGCGACACTTAATATACAGGCTGTGCCGGGTGTAACCGCGGCCGTTGCAGCTGATACTTTAACAGCGCCCTTTAACGATATCGATGCTGTCCATAAACTTATAGCCAAAAATAAAAATGACATCGCAGCGCTTATACTTGAGCCTGTTTGCGGAAATATGGGTTGTATTCTTCCTGAAGCGGGTTATCTGCAACAGTTACGCGAAATATGCACTACTGAAAACATTGTATTGATCTTTGATGAAGTGATGACAGGCTTCAGACTTTCACAAGGCGGTGCACAACAAAGGCTGCAGATTGATGCCGATCTTATCACTTATGGTAAAGTAATAGGCGGAGGTTTACCTGTGGGTGCCTTTGGAGGAAAGCGGGAGATTATGGAACAGATAGCACCACTTGGCAAAGTTTACCAGGCCGGCACTTTAAGTGGCAATCCTATTGCGATGATTGCCGGTTATACAACACTTACAGCGTTGCGTGACAACCCGGAAATTTATGAAGAGCTTGACAGTAAATGTAAATACCTGGAAGATGGTCTTCATAAGATATTTGATCAAAAAGAGATCGCACACCAGGTAAATAGAATGGGCAGTATGATCAGCCTTCATTTTTGCGATCATAGGGTGAAAGATTTTTCCACGGCAGCTTCTGCAGACATCCCGATGTTTAATAAACTATTTCATCATTTATTATCGAAGGGTATTTATCTGCCTCCATCCGCTTATGAAAGCTGGTTCCTGAGTAACGCCTTATCTTATAATGATCTTGATGAAACGTTAAGTGCGGTTGAAGATTTTGATCCTTTTAAATAAATCGGAATGACGAAGAAAGGACAATCTATGACAGTGCAATCGCTTTCAAAACAGGGCATGAGCGTAAAGATTTCTATTAAAAATTTACTGATTAATGAGCACACTTAAAATACAAGCTGTTCAAAAAAGAGGAAATGCTTTTGTAATTATCGCAATGCTTTGCCAGGTAATTTCCACAACAGCATTCTGCCAGGACGATTCGTTACAAAGTATAAGTTTGCCATCTATTACCATAAAAGCTTTTGAACAAAATAAGAAGTTGAAAGATATACCGGCAGCAATTAGCTATGTTAATCAGCAAACGCTTCGTGCTTTCAGTAACACATCTGTTGTGCAGGCGTTGAATACTTCACCCGGTATACGAATGGAAGAACGGTCACCTGGTAGTTATCGAATCAACATTCGTGGCAGCTCGCTACGTTCGCCGTTTGGTGTAAGGAATGTAAAGATTTATTATAACGACCTGGTGTTTACTGATCCCGGTGGGCAATCATATCTCAACCAATTAGGCTATTACAATTTTAATTCGGTAGAAATAATTAAAGGCGCCAACAGCAGTTTATATGGAGCCGGTAATGGTGGTGTGATGCTGATCGAAAGTATGAAGGCGAATGACAGTGCAGGCCTTTTTGCAGAGTATACAACCGGAAGTTTTGGTTTGCAAAACGGCTACATTTCTGCAACAACTAAATCTGAAAATGTTGTTAATAAAATTGGTGTTCAATTTTTAAAAAGTAATGGATATCGGGACCATAGTAATCTAAGAAAAACTGTACTTACCTGGAACACTCTAATTAAATCCGGCAAAAACAATACGATAAGTACATCATTTTTATATGGAGATCAATTCTATGAAACGCCCGGCGCACTTACGTTTCCTGATTTTTCTATTGATCCAAAACAATCAAGACCGGCAACAGCTGTATTCCCTTCCGCTATAGATGCAAACGCCGCTATCTACCAGAAAATGTTTCTGACAGGTGCATCTTATCACCAGCAGTTTACAGCAAACTTTTTTAATAAAACAAGTGTGTACGGAATGTTTACACAACTTCGAAATCCAAACATCAACAATTATGATTACAGCTCAGAGCCTCATGCCGGCGGCAGAACAGTTTTTTCATTTATAAAAAAGGGCGAGCTAAACATCCAGCTAGATGGCGGCGCAGAAATACAAAAAGGTTTTACAACGGTAAAGATTTATAAAAACAATGCGGGCAACGCTGATACTCTACGAAGCAGTGATGATATAAATAATCGACAATATTTACTTTTCACACAAGCCACCTTAGATATTGGTAGCTTAACAATTTCTGCCGGCTCAAGTTTTAATAATTTTATAGTCAATTTTCAAAGGTTTTCACCGGCAACCAATGGCCTGCAAAAGACTGAATTTAAAAATCAATGGTCGCCACGCTTTGCATTGATGAAAAAATTTGAAAAGTTCAATTTATATTCAAGTATTGCGAGAGGGTTTTCGCCACCAACAACATCGGAATTATTGCCAACCGGCGGATTAATCAATGCTGGCTTATTACCGGAAAACGGTATTACGACTGAGCTTGGTATAAAATCGACTTTATTAAACAATAAAATATACATCGACATCAATGGCTTCTTCTATAGTCTGAAGAATGCGATTGTTCAAAGGCGAGACGCAGGCGGTGGCAATTATTTTATTAATGCTGGTAAAACAAAGCAACGTGGTCTTGAAGCTTTATTGAATTGTCAGGATCTTTTTGTAAGTCATTTAATTAAGTCCAGCAGGTTTTGGCTTGCTTACACATTTAACGACTTTCATTACAAAGATTTTATGCAGTTAGCTGAAAACTTCGCTGGTAATAAATTGCCATCAGTTCCTCAACACACTATCAGTTCTGGATTTTCTGCAAGTGTCAAAAATTTCACAACAAGTATAAATTATCTTTTTAATAGCAAAGTGCCGTTAAATGATGCAAACAATCAATATGCTAAATCGTACCATTTGTTAGGTGCAAAAGCAACATATAGAGTAGATCGAAAACAAACGGTGCAGTTATTTGCAGGCGCAGATAATCTCCTGGATCAAACTTATAGTCTTGGTAACGATATAAATGGGTTTGGTGGCAGGTATTATAATACGGCACCCAAAAGAAATTATTACCTTGGAATAAATTTTACCG
>JBDSRT010000238.1:0-5263 GCA_039929165.1 Ginsengibacter sp. | reverse complement strand
CAGAGCTATTCCGGCACAGGAAAATGTGCCGAATGAAGATGATCATACTCATTTCATGGCGCTCGATTTCGGCGTTTGCATAAATGACAAAGGCGATTTGGAACCTCAGCTTATCGAGATGCAGGGCTTTCCTTCCCTCTTTGCTTTCCAGGCTTTTTACCCCGCAGTATTTGAAAAATATTTCGAAAGACCTGAAGGCTTTGATTATTTTTTAAGTGGCTATACAAAGGATAGTTATGTGGCTTTATTGAAAGACATAATCATTGCCGATGCTAATCCGGAGAATGTAATACTGCTGGAAATAGAGCCTCACAAACAAAAAACAAGAATTGACTTTAAAGCCACAAAAGATTTTACCGGGATTGAAATTGTTTGTCTGACTGCTTTAATTGCAGAGGGAGACAAATTATTTTACCTGCGGGAAGGTATTAAAACCCAGGTAAAGCGCATATACAACCGCATCATCTTTGATGAACTAAATCAAAAAAAGGCATCGCTTGATAATATAATAGATATTACGAAACCGTACGATGTAACCTGGGTATCTCATCCCAACTGGTTCTACCGCATAAGCAAGTTTACCTTGCCATTTATCAAGCATCAATATGTACCTGAAACTTTTTTTCTTAATGAATTGAAAGTATTACCAACTGATCTTAATAATTATGTATTAAAGCCCTTATTTTCCTTTGCTGGTCAGGGTGTAATAATCGATATAACTCAACAGGATATTGATGTTGTAAAAGATCCTGAAAACTGGATATTACAAAAGAAGGTAAAATATGCCGACATCATTGAAACGCCGGATATAGCAGCCAAGGCTGAAATAAGGATTTTCTATTTCTGGAAAGACGGGTGGGCAAGACCTCAAGCGGTTTGTAACCTTGCAAGGTTGAGCAAAGGAAAAATGATTGGCGTACGATATAATATGGATAAAAAATGGGTTGGCGGCAACTTTGCCTACTTTGAAAAATAACTAATTGCCTGTTTTTAACTGCAGCAATTTTTCTTTCTAAATAGCGACAAAATAAAACTGAAAATCTTTTTCATCTTAAAATACGTTGTATAAATTATGTTCAAGTCTAATTAAAAAACTGTTGGCAGCAAACCGAAACATATTTGTTGAAAGCTGGTGTCTATACCCAAAGTCAAGCCTGCTTTGACTGTTTACAATTAGTTGAAAAGAAGGCGCAATATCAATATAATAGCCAGCCGATACAACATTTGTTTGCCCCAACATTTCCAGCATTAAGTTTAAGTTGGTTTGTTTATAGTTTGTATAATCCTTCGGTAGCATCAGCTTACCAAACGACAGTGTATAATTTACAGCCTTGTCATTTCCGCCAGGAAATTTGTATTGACCATTGGACATTGCTTTGACAAATGAACCACTCGCTGAAAGCGCAACCTTATGTAGCAACTGTGTGACGGTCAACCCGCCTTCATATCCGGAGTTCATACCATACAGGTTAATGTCTTCCTGGCGAACCGGCATGTTTACAGAACTTACCCGGCCAAAAGCTGCCATTCTGAAATGCTTCTGAATATCATCATTGCTAAAAAACCTATACTTGCCATAAACGCTTCCGCCTTTAAAGCCAAAGTTAGAATGCATGTTACTGAAAAATAAATCGCCATGGAGCATGATTTTTTTAGATACACCAACCATCACTTCAGGCGTTAGCTGGTAACTTGAATAGGACGAACTATTAACCTGATGCATCAAAAAATTATTCAGGCGTAACCCTACACTTTTTGCGGCCATGTTACTTGCAGGCTCGGTAAACACAAATAATTCCTGTGCCTTTGCCAAAAAGGAAATACAAGTCAAGAATATGATTATATATACTTTCATAAAGAATGGAACCTGCCTTTCAGCAGGTTCCATAACATCAGATTGTAGCATTGTAAATGCGCTGACCGTTTCCGGCTGCACTGAGATTTGTTTTTTTCAACTCTTTGGGGGTTACAAATCCTTTATCTATAATTCTGATGGCTTTGTCGCCGGTAAGCGACTGGTCTTTCACATTTATAAACCGGAAGGTTTTATTACCAACAGTGACGGGTAAATTATTTACAATTGCAACATTGTTAAAACTCACTATTGCTAAAAATTTAGACACAGAAAAGCCTGCATCTTCAACCTTTTTTTTCAGAAGATCGAAGTCTACTTCCTCCCCGGGTTTAAAGGTTATTTCAAAAGTGGAGGTTTTAATATTCGGCACTACTTTCTCAACAAAAGCAACTGTTTTCAAGGCTTTATTTATTGAATTACTACACATGCTGCATGTTAATCCGCTTGCCTGTAAGTTTACGCTTTTAACCTGTGCCTGGCTATATAAACCTAACAACATAGCCGCTATTATGATAACTGTTTTCATGATTAAAGTTTTAAAGTTTTTGAGCAACTCTTGGTGATCGGCAGCACTCCTCAAGAGAATTATAAGCATCCTCTTTTGCTTTTAAATCCCTTGTGTCATAGCCAACTGCAGCAATAGATTCCTGAATTTTTTGGTTAGATGTAGAGGCAGGATTGTAAGACACTTTCAAAACTTTTGATTCTTTGCTCCAGGTGGCAACTATAGCGCCGGCTTCTTTGGCAGCTTTTTCAATTTTCTTTTTACACATGCCACAAACACCATGAACAGTTACAGTATCTTTCTGAACTTTATTTTGCGAAAAGGAGTTAGAAGAAATAGTTGTAATAATGATAAGCGCAAAAATTCTAATAATTTTCATTTTTTATGTTTTTAAGAATGATCAAATATGTTTATTGAAATCTGCGAGGCAGACCTACATAATATGATTATATTCTAAAAACATTGTGCAATAAATAAAGAGAAGGATAAGTGCCCTGCAGCGGAGAAGAAGATGATACAGGTAATTGATCTTTGCTAAGAAAATGCTTTGCCTGTAAGAAGCTGTAATTTTTGGATAAAAGATAAAAAGCTGATTGAAATGAATAACTATTATAATTAGCCTTGTGAGAATCATTAATCTTAACTACAGTAACCTGGTCCTGGCAGCAACCCGGCTTCGCCGCCATACCACACTTGCCGCATTTACCCGATTTACTTATCTCCACCTCAGCACCTGCCTTTTTGCCCATGCAATAGTGCACATTAACTGCAAAGCCGCTGGATAAGCCAAGATATAGAACCGCAATAATAGCTGTAACTAACTTCTTCATTTGAGTCACAAAAATACAGCATATCTGACTAAAAGAGAGAAGGCAATTAAGAATTAACAATGAACAGTGAATAGTGATGGATTTGTTTAGTACTTTTTAATCGATGAAAAACTACGCAGCAAAAGCAGTTGCTTAATTCACAAAATTCCATTGTACACCGAGGCGCAACAAAAGACCCGGTGTTGGATAATTTGGCGCAGAAAAATTATATTTTGTAAACCCGAAACCGTTGTCAAAACTGATAGTATTTAGGTTTTCCAGTCTAACAAATCCTGTAAAAGATTTTATACGAAAATGAAAAAATGCAGCAACATCTGGCCTGTTTTTAATGCTTACAGAATCCTGCGGAAAAAACTGTCCCATAACCGGTGAATAATTATACATCTTGTAAGGCGTATAGTACCTAATGTCTAGCCCGGTACTTAAATTTAGATTCTTGAAATATAAGCCTTCAAACGCAAGTTGTTGCCGTGTATAAAATAAGGGCACACGTACTGGGGAGGAGCCATCCGTTTGCTGCACCATAGCATCACTATACAATCTTAAACTGTGTGCTATTTTAAAAGTTTTTGATGCCTGGAATTGAATGATATTTATAAGTGCTGAGTATTGATCTGTTTGAAAATAACTTTTAAAGAAGGCATAATTTGTTAATGAAATATTTCTAAACCAAAGATTAAAGAAAGAATTTTTAGCGGCCGCAGATAAAATTATGATGTTCTCCTTTTTAAGATCTCCTGAGTTTTTATAATTGAAAGATGATAGTGGATTATAAATGAACGACGGCGTTCTGTTCACATTTTGGAATTGTATTTCTACATCGCCAAGCTTAGAACTTAGTGTTCGCGTTAATGAAGCAAAGGCAGAATAGTCAGCTGCGTATTTGCCGGTAACATAAAATTCGCCTTTAGCTATGGCATCCCATTTTTTATTTCTCGTTTTGTTTCTATACTCACCGTGCACAGCGATGTTTAGGAAGTTGATAGAGTTATCATCAAATGTGCCGACATAATTTTCAACCCTTAACCCTGCCTCTACAAACTGAGCCGGATTTTTAATATCAGGGAACTGTCGTATCGAAAAATCATTGGTAATACTCCTCCACTTATCAGTCATGTAAAACCCTAGCCCATCGGACGGATTCAATGTTGTATCATATCTTATTTTAAAATAAGCCGAATCGAGTAAGGCATCATTTTGACTTGAAAGTGTATCCTTAAACTGATAAGCAAATGAATTTGATGTAAGCGTATGTAAAAATCTAAACCGCGGGTAAAATAAGTAATCTGTAGTACTATCATTTATTATCACAGAGTCCTTCTTTCCAAAATCATAGTTCTGCCTCAAGAAAAAAGTAAAATCTTTATAAATATTTCCTGTGAGAATTTTTGTAGAAAACACACTAAAACTAAAGGATGCGTCACCGCCTAAATTTACCGGCACGCTGTAAAGCTTATCCAGGCCGCCCTGGTTAAGAGACGTATCACTACGAATACCGCCATTTTCGGAGGCAGTTAATTTGTTTCCGACTAAAACCAGGTAAGCACCATAACGTTTTTTTGGCCCCTGGTAATTGGTGAATAACCTGTAATTATTATGATTAGTGTTTTGTGTTTTAAAAAAGCCCGGCGCAGAGATCAGGCGGTAATCGAAACCAAAGTTCCAGGTCGGTTTTATGTTTTGAGTATGCAGAACCTTTATCATTTGCTCTTTACCTGAAGCAAGCAAATAGGTGAGCTGCGTAAATGGCCGGGTTGTTTTATAAAACCTCGTGCCTTCAAGTGTAAATCTGTAAGCATCATACTGATGAAAGCCTGCATCCCACCCAGCCTTCAGCTGTGGTGTAAAAAGTAGAGGATAAGCAGCACTGCCATTGTTACCTAAGGTGATATGTTGCGCAGGTATGGAAAAATATCTATTAAAATCGTTAAGGCTAGAATCAAGGCGGCTCGTTTTTAGAGAGTCCAGGTAACGGTAAGAAATAGTTATAGAATCAGCCAGATCATCTCTGCGTTCGAAACCTGATCCATTGCCCGACGTATCAGGGGAATTTCTTGTAGCACTATTAACGCT
>JBDSRT010000237.1:0-4531 GCA_039929165.1 Ginsengibacter sp. | reverse complement strand
GACTTACTTGATTAAACCGTTTAGAAAGGAATTGCAATCGTCTATAGATTTACCGATACCTGTAGGCTCAGCTCTACTAAAAAATACCAACTTGAATGCCGGAGCACCAATATGTGCATAGATTGATCTGCCATCATCTACAATAAAATAAGAAATGTGATCACCGGACTTTCCCTTGGCAATTTTCCCCGTAACACCAGGAGCACGGTCTGGATAAGCAATGTTGGTCTGGGATATAAGTGGATAGATGCGTTTGTTCAAGCGGCTGTTTTGATTTTCAGGAGCAGTAAAAAAGTGTTATATGCGAAGCTTAAAAGTGTAATTGGGTTTACGATGTATATAGTATAAACAAGATAAAGTTAACTGCCAGTTACAACCATCAAACACTTTTGTTAGTTACACCGGTGTATAGTTCAGACGTTCTCTTTTCCATTTCAGCGGCTATTATTTTTGCGTCGCTGTCACCTGTGTTTAATTGGTCTTTGATGTTTTGGAAGCTAGCATGGTCACGGTTCTGGCTTAATTTAAATACATTGTCAAACTCCTGTACTTCGATCTCAAAAGCAACGATAGCTTTCATTAATTTCTGTATATAGTCAGTAGACAAATTATCAAATACTGTTGATGATTTGCTGTCATAATTTTCGAAATGCAGTGTTGTCTTGCGTAACACTTTTTCCAGCCCCTGTTCATCTAAAAACGTGATCAATCCTTTAGCATGTACACTCATATAATTCCACGTGGAAGCCTGGTGCGGATCGCTATACCACGTAGCGCTTACATAAGTATGCGCACCTGTAAATACAACCAACACATTTTCATTTTGTAAAAAAGCTTTGTGATGATCTGTGTTCCTCATGATATGTCCTCTCAGCATTTTTTTATCGTTTTCAATTTCTATGAAAACCGGTACCTGCGTAGCAACAGGTTTATTGTTGCTGTCACAACCCGTTAAAAAAGCAAACGGATGCGCATGAATAAAATCATAAACCGACGTTTCGTCTTTCTCTTTAAAATAGGGAAGGTCATACATACTATAAATATAAGATTGCAAAATGAGATATGAAAGCAATCAAGTATAAGCCACTCGTTATTAAACACCTAAAATATGGCTCTTAAAAGACGTATTATGACAGGTGGTTTGATCTGATGATAGAATAGGCTAAACCTCAAACAGATTTAATCATCTTCTGCTTATCTTCCCTTTAATTAATATTAATTCAATGAGACTCTACAAATCTTTTTTGTTCTTCGCAGGTATATTTTGCTACAGTCTTTTACAGGCACAGCAAACTAATAATATTCTACTGATACATTCTGATAAGCCAATGCCATTTGATAAGGTAACAGGAGCAACAGTTAAAGACGCTGCAACAGAAGTGCTAAAGTCATCTGATAGCAAAATTGCTAAAATGGTCGCCGTGGCGGCAGCCTTAAGAAATATTAATAACACCTTGAAAGCATTCGATGAAATTGTTTATGAACTAGATGATCTTTCAATCAAACTAGGTCTTATAAGTTCCACTTATGAAGATGACAGTGCCCGTAACGCTGCAAATGATGAAGAGGCTAAGCTTAGCATGTATTCAAGCAATCTGTATTTAAACGAAGGACTTTACAAGGCATTTAAAGATTTTACTAAAAGTGCAGATGCTAAACGTTTAACACCGCAACAAGCTAAATTCTTAAAAGAGACTATCCTGGCTTATGAAAAGAATGGCATGAAGCTGGATTCAGCAGCACGTAGACAACTTGAAGCCTTAAACACAAAACTTATAAACTACGGTATCGAATTCGATAAAAATATTTCAGAATCAAAAGACAGCGTTGAATTTACTGAGAGCCAGCTGGCTGGTTTGCCGGCAAATATAATGGCACCGTGGCAACGCAGCAATGGCAGGTACGTGGTTACAATCAATGGCCCCAATCTCACAGAAATTGCCAGTAAAGCAGATAATGATACTACCCGTAAAATAATGTACATGCATTATATGAACCGGGCTTATCCTGCTAACATCAAAGTATTGGACAGCATCTTTTATTACCGGCAGCAATATGCTCAAAAGCTTGGTTTTAAAAGTTACGCAGCTTATGGTGTAGTTGATAAAATGTCTGCCTCGCCGGCAACAGTCTGGAAATTTGAAAACGATCTGGTTGCCAAATTAACGCCCAATGTAACCCGTGAAATAAATGAACTTAAAACGCTCAAGCATAGCCTCGATCCTAAGGCACCGGATACTTTGTACGAATGGGACATCAGCTATTACAGAAAGAAATTATTAGACAGTAAATACCAGCTTAACACCGATACAGTTAAGGCTTATTTCGAAATGAACAATACGTTGAAAGGCATGTTCACTGTGTATGAAAAACTTTTCAAGATAGAGATAAGAGAAGTAAAAAATATGCCTGTGTGGTTTAGCAAGGTTAAGACTTTTGAAATGTTTAAGGAAGGTAAAAAGATGGGCAGTTTTTATCTTGATCTTTTCCCAAGACCTGATAAGTACACACATTTCGCTTGTTTTCCTATAAGTCAATATCACATAGAAAATGGCAAGGAAGTATTGCCTGTGGCGGCTTTAGTGTGCAATTTCCCTGAAGGCAATGCATCGGAACCTTCATTATTATATCATGATAATGTTATTACGCTCTTTCATGAATTTGGTCACCTTGTGCATGCCTTACTTGCCCGTTCAGACCTGGCATCACAAAGTGCATTCTTCGTAAAAGGTGACTTTGTTGAAGCGCCTTCGCAGTTTTTGGAAAACTGGGTTTGGGAATATCAATCACTAAAGCTGTTTGCAAAGCATTACAAAACAGGTCAGCCGTTACCACAAAGTCTTTATCATAAAATGAAAGCGGCAAGAAATGTCGGCGTAGCCATGAACAGTATGCGGCAGGCTTATTATGGGATGTTGGACTTTACGTATGAAGATAAATATGATAGTATAAAAGGGAAGGACATTGTTGATGTTTCAAAAAATCTGTCTTCAATGTTACAGGTTCCCTTTCCGGATGGAGCACACTTTATCAGCAGCTTCACGCATTTAAATGGTTACGGCGCTAATTACTATGGTTACCTGTGGTCTAAAGTTTTTGCAGAAGATATGTTTTCAGTTTTTAAAAAGAATGGTGTAATGGATACGAGTACAGGTATAGCTTATCGTAATAAAATTCTTGAAAAAGGTTCTACCATGGAAGAGATGGACATGTTGCGAAGTTTCCTTGGTCGTGAACCGAATTCTAATGCCTTTCTTGAAGCATTAGGAATTAAATAAATGTTGCAACATTTAGTTGGAATAAATTATTGTCGAGACTAAAAATATGTGGCATGCTTTTCCTTGCTTGAATGCCGTTTTAATTTAACCTGTAATAAAAATTTTATGGAACAATCAACAACTATTCTTGAAGGATACAGTGACGCAGAAAAGGGCGCTTATCTTGGTGCTATTGCTTCTATTGCAACAGCCGATCGCAGCGCCAGCGAAGAAGAACTGGAATACATAGATACACTGTGTGAATCAGCCGATTTACCGAAAGAACAAACGGAGGTTATAATCAATGCAGCCTCAACGCAAATGACAGACGATGATCTTAAACGTTGCCTGGATGTTTTGAAAAATAGCGAGCTAAAATTTTCCCTAGTGAGTGACATCATTGCTTTTGCAGAATCAGATCAAAACTATTCTGCGGAAGAAAAACAAAACGTAGAAAAAATAGCCCAATATCTAGGTGTTAACCAGGAGCAATTTTCTGTATTAAACCAATTTACTAAAACGGCAGTGCAGGAAGCGCCTAAACATGCCGAAGCAATAGAAACTCAACAAACTACACCACACGGTTTTCTGGAATCACTTGGTTTTGGAGATAAACTTAAAGGCGCCGGCATCAATAGTAGTTCGCTAATTAAAAGTGCCTTAGGCATAATTGGGCCAATGTTGCTGGCCAGGATGATGAGTGGCAGAAGAGGCCGCAGCGGTGGAGGTGGCGGTTTGCTTGGCGGTCTTGGAGGTTTATTCGGTGGCGGTGGCGGTATAATGCCAGGCAATAGCGGCAGTTCAGGCGGCGGTCTGTTAGGTGGTTTAGGCAGTTTGATGGGTGGTGGCAACAGCGGTGGTTTACTCGGTGGCTTACTGGGTGGTGGCCGTGGTTTTGGCGGTGCCGGCGGTTTATTGGGACGTGTTCTGGGTGGTCGCAGATAAATTTTAAAACAATAGAATGAAGCGCCTTTTCAGCGCTTCATTTATTATAGTTTGATGAGAAAATTAATTATTGTCGCACATATATCACTTGACGGTTTTGTGGCTTTTAGGGATGGTTCATTATCAGGCTTTGAAGCTGGAAAAGAAAATCTTGATTTTGTATGTCACTTAACACGCAACGCAGATGCAGCTTTATTTGGCCGTATCTCTTATCAATTGCTAAACAGCTATTGGCCTACAGCAAAGGATCTGCCTAATGCCAGCGAAGGCGAGATCGAATACTCCAACTGGTATAATACGGCAACAAAAATTGTTTTATCGAAAACGTT
>JBDSRT010000236.1:0-11391 GCA_039929165.1 Ginsengibacter sp. | reverse complement strand
TGTAAGGTTGTTGATCTTTGGCAATGCCAAGACCATTATCTTTTACAGCTACAGTTACACTTTTATCATCATGTTTTACCGAAAGTTCAACATCTGTTTGTCCTTCAGAATATTTAATACCATTGCTGAGATAATTGGTTACCACCTGTATAATGCGATACCTGTCTCCATGCACTTTAATATTGGCTGTGCCTTTAACGATAATATTATATTCCGGATGAAGCACTTTTAGTGTTTCAATAGCTTCATGTATCATTTCCTCAAAGTTGAAAACACTGTTTTCCAATTGAAGATGTCCTGAGCCAGCCTTTGTGGCATCGTATAATTCAGCGATCATCTTATTGAGTCGCAACACATTGTTTTGGCTTCTTTCCAAAAAACTTTGAGCAGCCGGGATATTACTTTCTTTTAAAGTTTCATCAATCAGCTCGTTACATAACACAACATTGGCCAAAGGGTTTCTGAGTTCATGCGCTACAAAGCCAATAATATCATCCCGTTGTTTGGCAAATTGGTATTCAAGTGTTCTATCATGTAATACCAGCAGCAGGTTATCGGTATCAGCAACAGGTTCAATAGGACGGCAGGTGACATCAAACATGCGCTTTTCTATGCTCGTTTCAATCTCAAGTTCCTTTTCAATAAATCCTACGCCGGTTTCTCTAGTTGATTTTATTTTTTTAGCTACTTCATATTTTTCAAATAATTGCAGAAGATCATACACACCCGGCGAAGCATTGCTTACGCTGCCATCAAAAAGATCGGTGAAGGCTTTGTTTGATTTGATAAGCTTAAGATCGCTATCTACTACAATTACCAAGTCATCTATAGTCGCAAGAATTCGGTCATTAAACTCATTTGAACTTTGCAGCCAATTTTCAAAGGTTTTCTGGCTGTTAATATCCTGTATCACCTTTAGTACGCAAGTATCTCCGCTATCCCCCTTCACTAAAATAGATTCACCTGAAACCCAGGTTACACTATTGTTTTTGTTTACCAAATAATTATTATCGCCGGATTGGCCTTTACTTAAAACGTTATCCAATTCATTTTTTGGCATGCCAGCTTTCCGGTCTTCCGGCGTAAATAAGATTTTAAAATTTTCCCCAATTATTTCATCCCTCCTATATCCGAACGACTCGATGAAAGCATCATTAACCTGTACAATAGTGCCATCAGGTCTCAATAATAAAACCTTGTTTTGTTTAGAATTCTTAAACAACGCATTAAAATAATCGAAGTCTTCCAGTGAAGGTTCTAATGCAGTTGTCATATTTAAAGCGAGGGTTTACGGTAAATCTGTAGGTAATTTCGGCTTTACACGCTGCAATATCTGGTTTATTTAGTTAACAAACATGACTGAATTAATATCTATAAAGTAATGTTTATTGTATGATTTTTCTAAAGTCGCCACTTTCTCATGGGAAATCAATGTCTCACATACCAATAATTTTAGCCGTTCGTAATATTGATAAAGAACTAGCGCCTTTATATCAGATAACTTCCCAATGAAGACATCCAAAACGTAAAGGCGTTTTTGTAATAAAATCAAAGACTCATACAGCGAAACTTAAATAGAATTATTTCTTAATAATTTAATTTATCCCAATCATTATGTCTACATCCCAAACTAACTATCGACTTTAGAGACTAAAAAATTTAATTGATCTGAAATTAAACCAGGTTTCATTAATTCTGTCTCAAGCATAGAAATCCCAATCCCCCTGCAATAACTGGTTCCAAACCGTTTCTATTTAAAGCGAAACTGCTTTTAGCAGTATTACCCGAAGTAATTAATAAGTAATCATTTAGGCTTAATCCGTTGTTATGGAATTGAATTGGTTTATGATATATACGAAATCTGGGGCTGAAAAAAAGGTGTTATCTCTCCTGGGACAACAGAAACTGGAATGTTACTGGCCGCATTATAAAGCAAAATATCCCGATAATGATAAAAAATATCATTCGTCTCCGCTTCTAAGAAACTGTGTTTTCGTTAATACAGAGTTAGGTAAAATCAAGGATATCAAGAAAGTACCTGGAGTGGTAAATGCTGCATATTGGCTAAACAGACCCGCTATAATTACTGATGCTGAGATCACATATTTAAAAGAATTTCTCGAAGATCATGTTGATGTTTACCTTGAAAAAACTCCAGTTAACATGCATTGGGACCCAAATTCTGCCAATAATATATTTGTTCATACAGAAAAAGTTTACCATGATAACAGTGAACAAAAAACGCTGACCTTATTCTCACTTGGTTATAAAGTTGTCGCCAATGTAAAAAAGGGACAGGTACAGATCATTTCATCCTGGAACTCTCAAAAAAATTCAGTGCCCTATAAATTTTCGTTAACGCACTGGATTCTTGGCAATTAGTGCCCACCTAACATTGATTTAGGATAACACGCTTAATGGTATTATCACCCCTCCCCATCGTAAGATTTAGTGAGTTACAAGCTATCTTTATAAAAATAAATTATGAAAACGCTTTTGGTAACATATACTTTCATTGCTGCAATTTTATGTATCAGCTTTAACACAAACGCTCAAACCAACAAGAATTGGAGTGACAACCAATTACTCGAGCCATCTGAATTGGCAGGCATAATAAGTGCGAAAAAGGAATTGCCTCTTATTATAAGCATTGGTCCCGGCGCTTACATACAAAACTCCGTCTCTATTGGCATGGTTGATAATGCAGAAGGTATTGAGAAGTTGAAAAAAGAATTAGCCGATCATCCGGCCAACACTAAAGTTGTTATTTATTGCGGCTGTTGCCCGTTTGAACATTGCCCTAATGTTAGGCCAGCCATTGAAACTCTAAAAGAGATGAATTTTACAAATTATCAACTATTGAACTTATCGCATAATATCAAAATAGATTGGATTGATAAAGGTTACCCCGTAACTACACTTTAACTCGTTACCATTTGTCTTTTTCTAAAATACTGAAGCACTTATTTTAAGATTACTTCTTGCAAATGCTGCTTTCAACTTTTGATGAACAGCGGCTGTTTCACTTTTTTTATTTAGTTTTTCCAGCGCAGTCTGCAAACCAGTAAGTGCCCAGCCGTTATTTGGATTTACCTGTAAATCTTCTTTGAAAACTTTTTCGGCTGCTGCAAATTGTTTCGCTTTAATTAATACATTTCCTAGATATTGTCTTACGGGCAGCAGCCAATCTTTAGGTTCGTTATAAAGCATTAGGTTCTCCTTTTCCACAGCTTCTTTGTAAAGATCAATAGCTTTTGGTAATTGATTTTCCTCTTCTGCGATAGCGCCATTTACGATGAGTTGAGCAACTTCAAGGGCTGCTGTGCCTGCATTGAAAGCTGGTGGATGTTCCGTTAATTGAGCGCTGCTTAAACTATCATCCATGTGCTCTAACTCGTCACTGGCTTTATCAAATTGATGAAGACGTGCATAAGCGAGGCCCTTCCCAAAATGCATCATAGTTTTAGCAAAGACCCTTTTATCAGGAATTTCAACCGAGCTGATAATCTCGTCCCATTTACCAAAACGCACCTGTGCAAATAATGGCGTCATATATAAATATTGCGAGTACATGCTCCAATATCCGCCAAGGTCAAGATAGGCACTGTCAATACTTGTTCTTGTTTCAAAAGCATATTTTAAAGCATTGTCATATTGCCCGTCCATAGCAGCGCAGGCAGCTTTCATGTGCAGGTTATGCATGAGATATAAAAAAGAGGCGTTCGCAACTACAGGATATCTTGAAAGATAATCGTCATACCCTTTTATAGCATCCTGGTTTACCTTAATCCCCTTTTCGTAATAGCCGGAGCGGATATAAATGTGTGAAGGCATGTGAACAAGATGAGATAGGCCAGGCATAAAACTGCCTAACCGGTTAGCCACCTCCAGCGCTTTCTCCGGATGTTTAGAACCTTCTATGGCATGAATGTAATAATGATTAGCCCCGGGGTTTTCAGGAAACTCTTTTAGTAATCCATCTAACACCTTTACTATTGCCGGTGTCCATGGTTTAGGCTCATAAAACTTATCATAAAGATCCCACGGGTGTTGCACCATTAAAGCATCAGCATATAAAGCAGCAGCATCTGCATTGGTGGGGAAATCAGCATGAACTTTTTTCATTGCATCGGCATATAACTGATTTAGGCTATCACGTAATGCATTTGAATCAAGCGAATAACGTATGCTCATAGCATTAATCAAACCTTTTTCAACACCTGAACAATTGTTGCATAATTCTTTTGCTTTTTGAATCGCCAAAATAGCATCAGGTGAAGCGGCATAGCCAATGTCATTAATGTTAGGGCCATAAGCCAATGCCTTGCCCCAATAGGCCATGGCAAAATTCTTATCGAACGAAAGCGCTTTTTCGAAAGAGGCCATGGCTTCAATAATGTGAAATCCATAATACATCTTAATGCCCTGCTGAAAGAAAATATTGGCACTATCATTAGTTACAGTAACGGGCATGCGATATTGTCCCCAACCTTCAAGCAAGGGAATGGCATTAACACTGTCAGTAAAATCAAGCAACGAAAAGTCCGGACTACACCCGATCGCAAAGCGTTTTTTATCAAGTTGTTTCTTTACAGCGCCTACTGTTATTTCCGGTGCATCGCTTTTGAAACCTGCGTGTATAAAAGCAGCACAAACAAAAGCAGACAGTAGTAAAAAAAATATAGCTTTCATTGTTGAATGTTTTGATCACTTTAAAATAGCAATTCATTTTTTATCCTGAAAGAACATGATCAGGAAATTCTAAATAAAAATCCACAATTGATGGAATGATTATTGGCTTCAAACCAAATACCATTAACACATACTGGCTTACTACCTCTGATTTAAACTTTTAATAAAAAATATCTACTAACTTTTACTCATGCAAACAAAGCAATATCCTTTTTACATAAAGAGTACCGTAATAATTTTTGGACTGTCTTTGGTCATTTTTTCTTTCATAATGCTACGTGGGATTTTAGTACCCTTTTCTTTCGCTGTAATTTTTGCAATCCTTTTAAATCCTTTGGTAAATCGGTTACAAAGATCTAAGATTAAAAAAATCCCTGCTATCATTATCACTATGCTTATCGCCATAATCGTTTTTGGCAGTGTCTTATACTTTCTGTCGTCACAGATTGTAGGCTTCAGCGAAAACTTTCCGGTGCTGAAAGAAAAGGCCGGGTCACTATTGAAAGACTTGCAACAGTGGGTTCAGCAAACATTCGGCATGTCTATTGAAAAGCAGGTACAGCTTGTAAACGAGGCTATTGACAGCAGCAAAAGCTTGCTTGGAAAAACACTGGGAACAGCGCTTGGTATACTCACTGTTGTTTTTATTTTACCGGTTTATGTTTTCTTAATGTTGTTTTATAAGACGCTTATTTTAAATTTTTTATTTGAAGTTTTTGCAGAAGAGAATTCAACCAAGGTAGCGGATGTGTTGAGTCAGACTAAAACAGCTATACAGACTTACATGGTTGGTTTACTGCTGGAGGCTATGATAGTGGCCATTCTTAATTCAACTGCATTATTAATATTAGGTGTAAAGTATGCAATACTGCTCGGCGTTATAGGTGCTATATTAAATATGCTGCCTTACATTGGCGGTATCATCGCTATTGCATTACCGGTACTTATTGCCACAGTAACCAAGGATGGTTTCTCAACACAGTTGGGCGTTATCGTAGCTTATGCCATCATACAGTTTATTGATAATAACTTTTTGGTGCCCAGAATTGTATCGTCGAAAGTACAGATTAATGCTTTGTTCTCAATCATAATCGTTTTGCTTGGTGGCGCCATGTGGGGCGTGTCCGGTATGTTTCTATCCATACCTTTTATAGCTATCTTAAAAATTATTTTTGACCGTGTAGATGGCCTAAAGCCCTGGGGTAGGTTATTAGGTGATGAAATACCTACACGGCATAAAGGCGAGATATGGCCCAGGAGACGCCAAAAGCCACCGTCTGTTGCTGAGCACATTATGCAGAAGTAAACTAATTTATTTTTCAAATAACGTAAAACCCAAAGGCCGGAAGCTCCGGCCTTTACTCATCAATCAACCATTATTCCTTCCTTACATTTTTTAAATACCCAAACAATCCATCTCTCTCTTCATCAGGACCAGCAGCAAAATATAGCCACCCCGGATCTATAGCGGTAGCCGTAGCCGGTGGAAATGAGAGGCCCCATAGTCCTCCAATCTCAATAGGTTTTCCCTTGCTTTTAAGTGTGCCAAGGTAATTGCCTGATTTATTGAATGCATTAATCTTACCATCGCCAAAGTTGCCGACAAGTATCACATCAGGCGTTGGATTTCCATGTTCATCAGTCCAAAAGTTTATAGGTGCTGCGGCGACGCCCCATGGTGCATCTAATTTACCCGCCGAAATATAATGCCTGTCAAGTGTACCGTCCACATTAAAAATACTTACATAACCCAGACCAGCACCCGTTTCCTCCTCACTTTCTGCACTAGCTTTGGCATACATTACATAGAGCTTTCCAGTGAGATTTTGGATGTTGAATGGTGCATAACTTTTGGGTACATCCGCATCTTTAAATGCCATATCAACTCTTTGCCAATTACCATCATACACATCAATTCTTTTTTTTCCGAAATTAGCCATGTACAAAAAATTGGCACCAGCACTATTTGTTGCTATACCTATGCCCGTATACACTGAACCGGTTTTTGCATTATTGAGTGCTACCACAGCATTATCGCCGCCATTCCAACCTGTTATAACGCCATCCAGACCAGCAAAAATAAATCTTGCCGGATTGCCATTTGGTAATTTAAAATCAGATGAGCCATTAAATACCTGGCCGGACGGATGACCACCAGATGTTGCATTTGCTGGAGATGGAATGGTAACTGACGGACGCAACTCCACACCGGTTTTATCCCAAATAGTACTTAGGCCTGTGTTAGCAGCTGATACCCAAAAATTTCCGGTTGGAGTTATCGCCATGCCCCAACATTTATAAAAGCCGGATCTATCCTGGCAGCGCCATACTTGTTATTGTTGGCAACCAGATTAACCTGCTCATAGCTGGTTTGTAGATGAGGGAACTTTTGACACGATGGTATGATAACGACTGCAATAAAAACAAACCAGGCATACATCGTTAACTGCTTCAAGCTTTGTTTAAAAAATTTTTTCATGATGGTTGATTTAATTTATAATAACTACAGGACTAGCGGGCAACAAGGGGTATACAAAAGATAGCAATAGTGCTGGATACAATACCGAGATGCCTTAAGACAACTTTTAAAAACGGTATTTTTTCGACACGGTTGCCTGCCAGGAAAATATTTTTTATTTCGCAGTTTATAATCGTGGGAGATTGGTAAGAAGATTGCTCAGATATCAAAAGCAATTATTAGCTTCATCATAAATAATAAATTATGGGATTTGATCAATACCACGAGCCTGCGCAAGAGCTCTCTCAGGAAACAAGAACTTTTGCCCGGATGATTCGTGGCTTAATTGAAGAAGCTGAAGCTATTGACTGGTATGAGCAGCGTATCTCTGTGGAGAAAGATGCTGAAGCCAAAAATATTATGGTTAATACGCAAAAAGAAGAGTTTATTCATTTTGCAATGGACCTCGAATTCCTGCTACGGAGAAAACCTATCTGGAATACAATTATAAAAAATGTAATATTCCGGTCAGGTGATATTGTTGAAAACGGAGAAAGGGCAGAAGAAAAAGTTGAAGATTAGTTTGGTTTCAGCTATTCAACGGTCAACGTCAATTCCTTTTGAGCAATGTTGCCATCTTTATCTGTAATGGTAAAGTAGAATAATCATAACGCCAGCATTTACGGATTTGTGCCCACTTCGCAACGCTTTAAAACTTTTAAAACCTTATGGCAACAAGGTTTCTAAGTTAACTTATCATCTATTATTACGTAAGATCATATAAAATTTTACTTTTGCAGCACTAACGGCGTGGAGAGTCTTGTAGGGAAATGATAAAACATCAAACCTTTACTAAATAATAAATTTCATTGTGTAATGTCTGTTAGCTGATATTGCAAGCTAATCATGGAGATAATTTTTGTTTCGATTATAATACCTACTTATAAAGATTGGCATCGACTGTCATTATGCCTTGATGCATTAAAGGCTCAATCGTTCCCACAAAATCAGTTTGAAATTATTGTAGCAAATAATGATCATGACGACCCCATTCCTGATGGTTTTGAAAGGCCGGTAAATTGCAAAATTATTACTGAGGCAAAGCCTGGATCATATTCAGCAAGGAATGCCGCACTGAAACTTGCTAAAGGCGAAATAGTTGGTTTTACAGATTCAGATTGTATACCAGATAGAGATTGGATAACAAATGTAGTTGATTATTTCAAGGTGAATAAGTCTGTAAGTCGTGTTGCTGGTAACGTTTCTATTTTCTTTAAAGCGACTACTCCAACTAGAGCTGAATTATATGACAAATTATATGCATTCAATCAAAAAGAGTATGTAAACACTTCCGGAACGGGTGTTACGGCAAATCTTTTTACTTATAAATTTCTATTTGATAAGGTCGGCTATTTTAGAGATGATCTTATGTCAGGAGGAGACTTTTCATGGGGGGTGATTGCCCAAGAACATGGTTACAGCATTCATTATGTCGAAAATGTAATAGTACATCATCCGGGCCGGCAAACGCTCGAAGAACTCATAAAAAAGGAAAAGCGGGTAGGTGGAGCCCAGGCTTTCTTTTTAAACCAAAAAGGAGGAAAGGCCGCTAACTTTTTTTACTTTTTAAGAGAGTTACTGCCACGCCCGGCTACTATTAAATTTGTATACAGGAATGGAACAGGACTTAGCTTTTTTGATAAACTTTATCTGTATGCGTTCAGGCAGTACCTGCTCAGTGTAAGAGCTTTTGAGAGATTTCGGGTTCAAAACGGGAAAAAAGCTAATCGGTCTTAGATGAAATTTTCAGTAATTATCCCCACCTACAGCAGACTTGAATTGTTACATAAGGCATTGCATAGTGTCAGCAATCAAACTTATAAAAATTACGAGGTACTAGTTGTAAACGACAACCCTGCGGAGCAACCTGACGTTGATGAAATAGTTTCGAAATTCGTGCAAACAAAAGCCTTTCATCATGAAAAATCGCTTGGGGGCAATGCAGCAAGAAATTCAGGTATCAAACATTCTACAGGCGGTTTGATTGCTTTTTTAGACGATGACGATACCTGGCTTTCCAGTAAATTATCTCAGCATTACAATGAGCACCAAAAGGATAGTAGTACCGGCTTAATTTATTCTGATTGTATGTATGTTTACGAACATTCATCAATACCTGATGTACTTTACTCTGCCGAACTACCTGACAATGTCCTGGAAGCGATGGGGAAAGGAATTTTTTGCCCTGCAACTTCAAGTATTGTAACTATAAAAAGAGAATGCGTTAATGAATGTGGCATGTTTGACGAAAACCTGCCTAGCTTCCAGGATTGGGATTATTGGTTTCGCATTGCACATAAATTTAAATTTGCTCATATTCCGCAAGTCCTTGTTCACTTCAGACAGCACTTAGGTGACAGAACTTCTCAAAATGAGAACAAAAGAAGAAATGGCTTGCAGAAAATAAGCACCAAATGGGCTAACGAAATTGACGTCGTTAAATTTACAAAAACTTCCCTCTCCAGTATTTATTATAAGAATGCCAGGAATGCCTTACTGGCTGGCAATAAAAGTGCAGCATTTCAAAACAGTCTCAAATTGTTTAATCCTACGGTTGTAAGCTTCAGGTCTATTAAAGGCTTCATAAAACTTTGCCTCAGCATATTAAAAGCCTGATGTTATACGCTTACACAGAGATTGGTTATAAGGCACCTACTACATAATTACTATTAACTATACCAAAATAAGCGGGGCGACAACTCAACTTTTCATTTTTTCGCAGCAACACTTTGCCCTTTCATCTCATTTTAAAAAATACATTGTTTTATGTTTATAGGTTTGTGGTGCAATGAAAGCAAATGGTGTATAGCAAAGGCTTTCAACTATTTAAAAACATAAAATATAAAAAATGAAAAAGCAAATTTTAATAATTGTAGCCGGCTTAGCCATGGCAATTACAACAACAACTTATGCAGCAGATAAAATCTCCACCGATCCGCCGTTAGCAAATGCACGGGAGAAAGCAGTAAAAGATTTTAACAAAAAAGCAGGAAGTTCAGTAAATCCAAATCTATATACCGTAGACAATGGTTTCATTCTGCAACTGCCTTCTAAAGATGTAAATGTCAGGTCAGCTTACAACGATAAAGGCAACTGGGTTTATACCATTAGCCGTTACACTCCAGCAAATTTTTCGAAGAAAGTTGTTGAAACAGTAAAAGACAGCTATGCAGGATATAACATATCATCAATTGAGAAAGTTGAGCAACCCGGTAAAAATCTTGTATATGTGGTATCAATCAACAATGATAAAACCATTAAGACACTAAGAATTAGCAACAACGAAGTAGAGCTAATTAAAAACTATCAGAAGGCCTAACTCTACCGAGATACTGTTATGTAAGAGGCTGTCTCAAAAGGGTGAGACAGCCTCTTTTTATTCGGATACCTGATGGAACACAGTTTTCTTTTATGCGATTCTCAGAGCCTTTATTCTACTTATGAGTCAGCCTCTTTTTTATGCCTTATATATCAAATAAAGCTTAGTACCTTATATCAATAACAATAAGGAAACCCACCGATACATTCGCACAGTTTATCTATACCTCACAATTACCCTCATCACAATTTAAACGCATTCATCACAGTTATATCGTTTCTCTGGATAAGTTAAAATCTGTAGTCAATAAAAAGTAAACCTTGTCACTGTAGAACTTCTTTTAAGAAATTCCTACATATCATTAATTACGGAATGAATGAAAACCCTTTAGGAATGTCTTAAGATACCTGACACATCTGTTAAGACAAGCTGCTATTTAATACATAAGTTTGATGGCCATTATGATGTCATCAAATCTGAAACCTGCTTCTACACTTAATGTTATTGTTGCTTTTGCTATAGTGTACATCGTTTGGGGCTCTACTTACTTTTTCATACAAATGGCCATGCAGGGTTTTCCGCCGTTACTGCTTGGGGCAGTTCGGTTTCTTATGTCTGGCTTATTAATGTTATGCTGGGGCATGGCTCAAAAAGAAAAACTGTTTGTATGGAATAATATAAAACATGCAGCCGTCAGCGGCATACTATTATTGTTCGTGGGCACGGGTGCGGTTATATGGGTTGAACAATATCTTGCAAGTGGCGTAGTAGCGATAATGGTATCATCGTCTCCTATTTGGTTTGTTGTTTTAGATAAGCCAAACTGGGAAAACAATTTCAGCAGTAAGAGTACAATAGCAGG
>JBDSRT010000235.1:0-8354 GCA_039929165.1 Ginsengibacter sp. | reverse complement strand
ACGTTATGTCCTTTATCAGCAAGCGCTTTACCTAATTCCGTAGCCAACACGCCGCTACCGCCAAATGTTGGGTAGCAGACTATAGCGATATTCATATAAAAAATTCGGTTTTTAGTTACCAGCGATGTGATTACACAACGCGGTTTTTAAAATGAGGTGCAAATTAGTGATTGTTCCCGTGCAGGCAGTTTCTTCTGACGAAAAAATGACTTCTGCCTTAAATGTTTAAGTTTGCGCAAAAGACTTTATGAGAAAATTCCTGATTTGGGTTATAGCCATTATCATTATTTTTTTAGGTATATATATCTATACCAATATGGTTTATACCTACAGTGAAGGCAACCGTGCCGGGCGGCTTATAAAGTTTTCTCATAAGGGCTACATTTTTAAAACCTACGAAGGCGAGCTTAATCTTGGCGGTATAAACAATACCAACGGCGGTGTGCTTATCAATAACATCTGGTTATTTTCTGTTGCCGATAAAGCTGTTGCTGATTCTTTGAGTCAATATGAAGGCAAGGATATTGTATTACACTATAAAGAAAAAATAAGCACTCTGCCATGGCGGGGCGAATCAAAATATATTGTTACCAGCGCCAAGATCAACAAATAAATTCCTTAAACATGATGAGAGTTATCTTGATAGCTACAAGCATTTTTATGTATAGCAGCGCCGCAGGGCAAGCAGATGATTCAATAGCTGTAAAAAAAATTTTTGATGAAACGCTTACCAACTCATCAGCTTATACCAATTTACGAACACTTTGTAAGCAGGTAGGACCAAGGCTTTCAGGTTCAGCAAATTTTTCTAAAGCGGTTCAGGTTGTCTCTCAAATGATGAAAGACGCCGGTACCGATACCGTGTATTTACAGGAATGCATGATTCCACATTGGGTGCGTGGTGAGAAAGAAACAGGCAAAATAATTATCAGCGGCGAGAAAGATCATGATCTTAAATTATGTGCACTCGGCACTTCAATAGGCACAGGTATTAAAGGATTACGGGCTGATGTAGTTGAGGTTAAAAGCATGCCGGAGCTTCACCAACTGGGTGATAAGGTAAAGGGCAAGATCGTGTTTTTCAACTTCAGGATGAATCCCACTTATCTGCGGGTGTTCCAGGCTTATGGCGAAAGCGGTATTGCAAGACGGCTTGGCGCTGCGCAGGCTGCAAAGTATGGCGCTATAGGCGTGATGGTGAGATCGCTTGCCATAAATCTGAACGATTATCCGCATACAGGAACGATGTCATACAATGATTCTTTCCCGAAGATTCCGGCCGTTGCTATAAGTACCAATGATGCGGAGTGGTTAAGCAAAATGTTGTCAAATAGCAAAGTAGTTACAGCCTCTTTTAAAACTTATTGCAAACAGTTACCGGATGTGAAAGGCTATAATGTTGTGGGTGAAATTAGAGGTTCTCAATTTCCAAAAGAGATCATCACAGTTGGAGGTCACCTCGATAGCTGGGATTTGGCAGAAGGTGCTAACGATGATGGTTCAGGTGTAGTGCAATCTGTTGAAGTGTTACGGGCACTAAAGAAAGCAGGGACATTTAGAACAGTTAGAGCAGTTGCTTTTGCCAATGAAGAGATTAGTGGTACAGGTGCTGATGCTTATCTGGCGCAGGCCAAAAAGAATAATGAGCAACATATTTTTGCCCTTGAAAGTGATGCCGGGGGCTTTACACCAAGAGGTTTCAGGTTGGAAATGGATACTGCTAAAATGCAGAAGATATACGCCTGGAATTATCTTCTTAATCCTTATGGTTTATATGAAACGGGACCAGGCGGCAGTGGCGCAGACGTAGGACCTTTAAAAGCAATTGGTACAGCCCTCGCAGGCTTAAACACAGACAGTCAGCGATACTTTGACCTTCACCATGCGGCTACTGATACATTTGAAAACGTTAGTGAAAGAGAATTGAATTTTGGGGCCGCAGCTATGGCAGCTTTAGTGTACCTGGTTAGTGAACACGGTTTATAATTCAAATTCCCAGCAACAAAAACACTACAGGTTTTTTATGCAGATCGGGCATTGAAGATTTCCATAGTAAAACAGTCTTAGTCTTTATAAATTCATTAGCTGAGGTGAGCTCTGCAGCAATACAGACTTTTGTATCGGGCTTACATACTTTTATAATGGATTCCGCCATCTGATTATTTCGGTAAGGTGTTTCAATAAATATCTGGGTACAATTTTTCTTTATAGATTCTTCTTCCAGAGCCGCCAGCTTTTTTTGTCTTTCAGCATGGTCAATCGGCAGGTAACCATTGAACTTGAAAGTTTGCCCGTTTAAACCGCTGGCCATTAAGGCAAGTAGTATAGAATTTGGACCTACCAATGGCTTTACAGTTACATTTAATTCCTGTGCAGCGTTTATTAAAAGTTGACCAGGATCGGCAACGCAGGGGCAACCTGCTTCGCTTATAATAGCAATGTTTTTGCCTTCTTTAATTTTTTGTCTGAAATTATCGAGTTGCTCCTTCTCTGCTTTATGAAGGCCAAACCATTCAAAGTTGTCTATAATTATTGTACGGTCAAGTTGCTTAAGATAACGCCTGGCACTTCGTTCATTCTCAGCAAAAATTACCTGGCATTTCAAAACCGTTTCAATAATGTTTGCCGGCAATACATCTACAGCTGACTCATCTAAAAAACACGGGATCAAATAAACCAAGGTATCATCTGGCATTCATCTGGCTTAAATCATTAATCAAAAAACATTATTGTGCGGCATTGCCTTCATTATCATCATCATTTCTTTCCTGGCGATCGTTTCGCTTAAATAACGATAGTTTTGAACTGCCGAATTTATAGGAAAATGTTACTCTAAAACTTCTTACATTCCAACGGCGGTAACTATCCTGGTAAAAATTCTCTGTGTCATATATTACACCAAATCTACGGGTGTTGAACACATCATTAATACTAAAAGTTAGGGTGCCTTTTTTATCTTTCAAAAAATCTTTCCGCATTGCAAAATCTACACTGTATTGCTCTTTACGTTTTCCCTGTGGTATTACTTCAGGCGATTCATATTCGCCGGTAAGCTGGAACCCGAGGTTGTTAAACAACCACGATTTTACTGCACTGATCTTATAATTGGCCGTAAGCTTTGCTTCCCAATTAAAACCTTCGTTGCTCACGTCGGCATTGTTTACATCAGCATTTACCTTCCTGTATTGCAGATTAATGTTGGGTACAATATCAAAATTCTTTGCAATTTTTTGCTGCAGGGTAAGGTCAGCGCCAAGGGTATTTTCACTTTGCGAATTAATAAAAGTGTTTAGAATGGCATTAGGATCTACAGCAGCATTATTTAATTGCTGATATTGTTCCGTAGTTATTGTATCGCTGTATTGCGTAATATCGTTCACACTATTCCTATAATAAATGGCGCCGAGAAAATTGCCGCCTTTATAGTTCTTACTATAGTTAAATTCAAAAGAGTTCCTAAACTCAGGTTTAAGGCCCGGATTACCCTGTCTTAAATTCAGGGGATCATTAATATCAATAAACGGATTCAATTGCCAAAAATTAGGTCGTCTTATACGCCTTGTATAGTTTATTTGAATGTCTTCATCTTTGCCTATTGTTTTGGTAAGAAAAACACTCGGGAACAAGGCATCCCATATGTTTTTAAGCTTTGCCGGATAGTTGTAGCCAAACTTTTGTGTCTTGTCAACTAATTCGCCATCGAATTTTGATGTCTCAATCCGCAACCCTGCCTGGTAAGCAAATGTTTTTATTTTATTGGAATAAGTTGCATAAAGCGCATTAACGTTTTCTTGAAATTTATAGTTATTACTAAGTGGCAGCTTGGTTTCTATACCGCCTTGCGATAAAGCGAAAGCATTAAACAGGCTTGTACTTTTTTGAGAATAGCTCCTTACACCAGCTTCTAATTTTGCGTTTTCACCAATCGGATTAACAAAGTCAACCTGTACAGTTACCTGGTTGTTGTTGTTGTTGCCACTGTTGCGTACCTGATTGGGTGAACTATAGCTTGTACCGTCCGGGTTAAAAAAAGTGTTATTAATAAATGTAAAATTATCACCATTGCCCGTATTAAAATTAGCATCGGCGGTTAGCTGCTTACCTGCTTTGGCATATTTGTGCGTGAATACTACTTGTGTGCTGCTCCTGTAGAAACTATTTTCTCCATCTGATGAGCGGATGCCGGTACGATCCAGGCGCTGCAGGCTGTCATAGTAAATCTGCTCCTGGTTTTCGTTGTTACTAAAATCGCCTTTCACCAGGTTTTGCGTTACAGAAAAGGTGTTACGATTGTCAAGAAAATAATCAACCCCAAAACGCAGAGAATTGAAATTTCTTAGACGTTCATTTACACTATATTGATTAAAATAGTCATTGATTACGCCATTACTTTTGTTTTGCCTGAAAGTGGTGCCTTTGGCTCTGCCACCTGATTCATTATGATTGCCACTCACAAAAAAGTTAAACTTTCCCTGCCTTAGATTAAGGTTAAGGTTGCCTGCCAAAATTTTAGGAGAACCCGCAGATACTGATGCTATGCCATTCAAACCAGAACGCCTGTTCTTCTTGAGTACGACATTTATGATTCCGCCTGTACTTGCTGCATCAAACTTGGCAGAAGGATTAGTGACTAATTCTACTTTTTCAATATTATCCGCCGGTATTTGGTCCAGCGTAAGAATCGTAGGGCGCCCATCTACAAAAATTTGTGGCGATGCATTTCTCAACTGCACGTTTCCATCTACATCAACAGTAACTGATGGAATATTTTTCATAACATCAATCGCAGTTCCACCAGTTGAGGTAAGACTTTTATCTACATTGAACACCTTTTTATCAATATCCATTTGCAAGGCAGGTTTAGATGCGGTGATGGTTACATCCTGTAAAACTTTTGCTTGAGGAGCAATTTTAATATTACCCAGATCCAGCTCACTTAAATTCCCCTTTCTCACAACATCCTGTTTAAAATCATTATAACCAATGGCGCTTATAATTAAGGTGAGGGAGTCAGTAAAAACAATATTATCAAAATCAAAATCTCCATTTGAACGGGAAAGCATCCCGGCCATGGGTGCAGGTACCTGGGTAGCCGTTTTATATTTTACCAGTTGAACCGAAGCGGATGGTGCTGGCTTTTTAGTTTCGGCATCTGTAACTTTTCCGTAAATGCGTATTGCTTGTGCAGTTTTCGTTTCAGGTGTTTGGGCATTCAGTTGACATACCAGAATTAAAAACAAAGAGATTAACAAAAAATTTTTCAAAACAAAATAATTTAAAAGGGAATTTAGAGAGTTGTGTTTAAGACTATTAGCTTAAGTCACTTTATAAGCCTACACACAATTTTGACGTTAGAAACTATAAAAGTCTTCGCTTTTAATAACCTTTTTTAACAAAAATTGTTCCCTAAGCCAATAAAAAATATGGTAGAATAATAGAACCAATATAAAAGTCATGCATTAAAAACCAACTTTTCAGGCTGAAGGCCATGTGTCTGTTTTAAATCGTGCAGGCTTAATGTTGCCGCTATTACAGCATAACTTGGCGCAAATATCCATCCGATAACCGGTAAGCCATGCATAAGATAAAATACCATGCCGTTACCAATTGCCAGACCTTTATGATTACCGATAAAATGAATGCTTTCGCTTACCGATAATTTATTTCTTTCGCTGCTGTAATCAAGCATAGAAAAACCAAAGTAATAACACTCTACAAACAGAGCTAATACCGGCATCGTCCAACCAAACACCGGTATTAATGATAGTATCAAAATAGAAATGGCGTACACTGTTTGCCAGAGCGTATTGCGCAGGGCTATAATTGTTCCCCTGATAATGTCTTTAAATAATTGTTTCATGTTCAACGGAAGATCTTTACCCTGAATAATGCCATCGGTTTTCTCGCTCAGATAAGCAAATACAGGCGAGCCGATAATCAAAAAAATATACTTGAACCAGGAGAAGTAAAAGAACATCAGCACAAGATGAATGATAAGCTGCCCGACCAGAAATAAAAATCTGAGCCAGGCAGCGTGATCTCTCTGCATGTAGGCTTTAACACCGGTTTTCGATAAAATATAATTGATAACATCAGCTGATGAATGCCAGAAAAAATAAATACCTGCCACAAAGAGAATGGTGTAAATAATACCCGGAATAATTATCCATCGCCATAAACGGTGCTTTATAATAAAGCGGTGCGCTTTAAAATAAGAACCGATCGCTATGATAATTTCTTTAAACAAAAACCAATTTTGGTTACAATTGTACCTATAAACATAACAGTATTAATTGAAATACATTTGAAAGAGCACATAATACCTTTAATGAAATGATGAGTGGAAAATTAAATGCATGAAAAAACTAACCCATGATTTTTACAACCGTAAAGATGTTGTTCAGATTGCAAAAGAGTTGGTAGGTAAGATTGCCGTTACAAAATTTAATGACCAGCTTACTTCAGGCCGTATTGTTGAAACTGAAGCCTACGTGGCTCTGGTTGATAAAGCTTCACATTCATTTTTAGGCAGGCGCACAAGCCGTAATGAGCACATGTATTCACCGGCGGGCACGGCTTATGTATACATCTGTTATGGCATGCATCAAATGTTGAACGTAGTTACCAATGATGAAGGCGTGCCTGATGCAATTCTTATAAGAGCTGTTGAACCTATTGAAGGCATTAAGGTCATGTTACAACGCACAGGAAAATTACATGCTAATTACACCCTCACAAAAGGGCCGGGAAATGTAGGCAAAGCGCTTGGCATTTTTAAACAGCATTCAGGATTATTATTATTAGACGATCTTTTATTTATTACCGATGATGACAAAAAATATAGGGATGATGAGATTGGTATTAGCCCACGAATTGGAATTAATGGCGCCGGGCCTGATGCATTATTGCCTTATCGCTTTTATGTAAAAGGCAATAAGTATGTCAGCGGAAAAAACAACTAACCGCAAGTCAAACTAAAATTTTGGACAGGGAATATTTCGTCCACCTTCTGAAGGACGCTTTATGTATACCAATGAAATTTCCATACCCCCGCGGCTTTGCGAACCTGTTTTTAAACTTGAAGTATTAATGTCATAACTGGCACCAATGCGCATACCGCTAAATTCAAGACCGATATATGGTATCAAAGCATCTTTAAGGCGAAGCCATGACCCAAAATACACGTTAGATGGATTAGTGGTGTTCTCACCAAATGGAGCAGATAAAGCCGCCCCTATCGTTGTTTCAGAAAACTTGTTTTGCAATTGATAAATTCCACTTGTATGCAGGGTTAAAATATCAGACACCGGGAAATAGCCGCCGGCACTTACTGTAGCCCTGGGGCTAATGTTCCAGTTACCACCTTTAAAACTTTCTTTTGGTCTGTTAATGTGATAAACCGAAGCGCCTACATAATAATTGTTCCGGTCTGTACTGCTCCCTGTATAAATCAAACCGGCATTAATATCGAGATAATTTATATTAAGATCTTGCGGCGAAAAGATATCTGCGGAAACGCCGGTAAAGCCAAAAGGCGTTAACTGATCCTCAAAAAAAAGTTTGGAACGATCCAGCTTTTTTTGCCCGTATGTAGCCTGGAAACCTGCACCAATCTGGCTGTAACCATCTTCATCTAACGCTTTGTGATAGGCTGTTGAAAGACCAATATAATTATTGGTGAGTATACCGCCTGCCGCTTTATCGGTCAAGGCTAAAATACCAATGCCCCAGGTATCATTATAGGGAATGGCATTCTGTAAAATATTAAAGTCAACACTTAAAGTAGAAGTGGTGAAAACGTTGTTAAACGACGGCCATTGGTTACGGTAATTCCCGGCTACACGTAAGGTGCCGTCAAACTTTCCGGTAAGAGCAGGATTAAGTGTAAGTGGAGAAGAAAAAAATTGTGAAAAGTGCGGATCCTGTGCTCTAACAAAAAAAGTTAAGCAAAGCAAGACAATAATAACCCCGGCAGTTTTTTTCATTTGGTAATTCTATTCAGCCTGCTAAAGTTAAGAGAAATTTAGATGACCTGAATAAGTCAAATGTAAAACGCAGAAAGTAAATTGGAGTGACTTTTGGGATAATAGTTGATTAACATTGCTATTAAAATATATCCTCTTTTTTAGATTTATACTTTTGAGTTTTTACGTTTTAATTTTAAAATCACATTTGAACCTTCGCCCCAAACGATAAATCACCGGCATCACCAAGGCCGGGGACAATATAGCCTTTAGCCGTAAGTTCATCATCAATATCGCCGCACCAAATTGTGGCTTTAGGTTCGGCTCTTAAAATATATTCTATACCAACCGTGCAGGCAATCGCACAAACAATATGAATTTCAAGTGGAT
>JBDSRT010000234.1:0-4347 GCA_039929165.1 Ginsengibacter sp. | reverse complement strand
TTTTAATGTTATAAAAGTGAAATTATGCTTACAACAACCGATGTAGCCAAAGTGTATGATACCATATTGAGTATCCCCGGCATGAATGAAAACGTGAAGATTGACATAAGGATCTCACGCAAAAAATGTGCTGTTATTAAACAGTGTTATTAAACGTGGTTTGTCTTCAAAAGATGATGACAAATCAGCCAAAAGAAAAAACTGAGAAAGGAATTCTTGTGGCATGGAAAGCATGCTATATACGCCCTATATAAGTGGAGACACAATGAGATATGGATGTGCCTCCACCCTCACACACGCCCATATATTTTTTTCTATCCTCATTATATTTTAATGAGGATGTCTTACTTAGTGTAAAATAAATTTGTGCATCTAAAATTGTATAGAAAAAGAAAGCTTATACTTAAAACAACGGATCTACTCAAGCGTATTATATTAGTGTATTCTTTTTTCAACAGCAGCGAATTATTCTGCTTAATGTTTTACTTAAATACTAAATAAAATTATAGATGACAAATTATCTATGAATTAAAAAAGGAGGAGAATGATTATGATGAAGTACGATAATAAATCAGTAATGAAGGCAATAGCAATTTGCTTTAAACCTTTTTTAAAACCAGAGGAAGCGATGATTTATTGTAACCTGGGACGAACTCAGCTTTCAAAAAAATGCGAGGAATATGGCATCTTTAAAAACAGCAATGGCTATTATAAGAAGAGCGAACTTGATCTTATTTTATCGGGCGGTACTACAAAATATGAAGAAAAAATAAAGAAACTTAAATTATAAAGAAGGCAGTTGCTTTATGGCTTCTACAGCACTAATTTGAAGATAACGTTTATAAGTTTGTTGCACATACTTTGTTGATGTATGACCAAGCATGCCGGACACTGTTGCAAGATCAATTCCTTTTTGCTGCAGTAACACTGAAAAACTATGACGGGCGCAGTGCCAGGTAATATGCTTATTAAGACCGGCATCAGTGCACCATTTACCTAAGACTTTATTACTTCCATCCTGTGTTGGAAGATGAAAGACCAGTCCAGTCTTTCTTTCACCAACAATCTCTAAAGCCAATGGATGCAGTGGAACTTCCAAATGAACCCCTGTCTTCTGCTGGTGAAGCACTACTGATTGTACTTTTATATTTTCCCAATTCAATGGCTTAACATCTGCCCACCTAAGACCGGTATATAAGGAAAAAACAAAAGCTTTTTTTACTTCATAATTTGTACACGGAGTGCTCATCAATTTTATGTAGTCTTCCTGACTTAAGATCTCCTTTACTATTTTATTTTTATTTGATTTGGCAGCAATATCTTCTGCAGGATTAATTTTAAAATAACCTTCCTTTTTTGCTGCTTTCAAAACCCGCTTAAAGCGCATAAAATAATTTGCAGGAGTTTCACCGTTAAAATTTTTAAGCAGGTAATCTCTGAAGCGTTCGCATAATGTTTCGGTAATTTCAATCGGAGAAACAAAATTCTTTCCGGCAAATTTTTTAAATACTTGAAAGCAACTTACTAAATGGCGGTTTCCTTTTGAGGGATTTAACCGAACAAAGTCAGCATAGAAGTCGAGGAAATTACTTTTTACTTTATGTTGTGGAATGTAACCGCTGCTTATCGACTGTAAATCGAGGATCATTTGTGATCGCTTCATCTCTAATAAAGCAAGCGCTTCTTTGTTATGATTCTTCTGAATTAAGTCTTTAGGTTTTACATAAGTAAACACTTTAGTAGCTTTTCGTTGGCCGCTTTTTTTGCCCCACTCGAAATAGTACCATACTTTTTTATTATCACTAGAAATTTTGGCGGTTAAGGCGATACTCATAACTCAAAGATAAAAATATTCGCCAATCCGTTCGCCAAATATTCGCCGCTTTTTAGTGAAAAACTGGCAAAAATCGAACAAAAACGAGCCCGTTAACTAACGTAACCCTATGTAAATCATTGAAAATAAATTTGTTATATTTTTAAAAAGTGCCCAGAACAGGAATCGAACCTGCACATCCTTGCGAACGGCAGATTTTGAGTCTGCTGCGTCTACCAATTCCGCCATCTGGGCTTTAAATTTTGATATAAACAACTTAAAATTGGGAGGCAATATTACGCATTCCATCTAATCTCTCCAAAATACGGTTAAGGTATTTTTTCTTGTAATAATAGTCTTTTACCAATAATAATTGCTCATTTGTAGTGATCTCATCGTTATAATTTTCAATAATGTTTTGTACCGATTGATAATGCTGGTTTTGCATTTGGTTGATCTTAGTTTCCATTTCTTCAACCTCTGAATCTTGCGGCTCAGCAAGCGTTTCATTGATCTCCATCATCTCCATCAAAAAATCCGGTGGCAGGTCATATTTTTCGTTTTCTGTCACTAACCCTTTTAATTCCAGCACATATTTTAATGTGTCATCTTCATTATTAAAAACTTTGTAGCCTCGATTGACCATTGAAGATTTTTGCAGCATTTCTTCCTGCTCGGAAGCATCCGATTTTGAAAAAAAATCAGGGTGAAAGCGCTTCTGCAAAGCAATGTATTTTGTATTGAGTTCTTTTTTATCAACCTGTAAGCTTACCGGCAATTCATATAATTCAAAATAATTCATCAGCAAATGTATTGCGTATGCATGTTAAATGTAAACTGTAAATTGCCCGCCTGTTAAAAAAGCTTGCATGAAAATCGGGTTAGTTAGAGAAGATAAAATTCCATCAGATAACCGCGTGGCCTTTACGCCGGCGCAGTGCAGATCTATTCAAAAAAAATATCCTGGCCTTAGTATTATTGTCCAGCATAGTAATCATCGGTGCTTTTCTGATAATGAATACCTCGCAGCAGGCATCGAAGTGGAACACGACATAAGTGATTGTGATATTTTGATGGGCATAAAGGAAGTGCCGATTGATCAACTGATTTCAAGTAAGACTTATTATTTTTTTTCGCATACTAAAAAGCTGCAGCCACAAAATCAGAAACTAATTAAAGCGATTATTAAAAACAGTATTACGCTGGTTGATTATGAATGCCTCGAACACGTAGACGGCACAAGAATTTTGGGCTTTGGTTTTTTTGCAGGAATTGTTGGTGCACACAACGGCATGATGGCCTACGGATTAAGAACCGGAACTTTTGAATTGAAACGTGTAAATGCCAGGCAGACATTGCGGCACCTTATACATACTTATTTTGGTTTGAAATTGCCTGAAGTAAAAATTGCAGTAACCGGCAGCGGGAGAGTAGCGCATGGGGTTTTGGAAGTAATGAATTTACTTGGTATTTATGAAGTAGAGCCTGATTTATATCTATCTAAAACCTTTTCTTATCCTGTATATGTGCATTTAAAAGGCGCAGATCTTTATGTACACAAAACCAAAGGCACTTACAGCCGGCAACATTTTCACGATCATCCTGCGGATTATAAAAGCTTGTTTCAGCCGTATGTGTCGCAGACAGATATATTAATGAATGGTGTGTATTGGGAAGAAAATATTCCAAGACTATTTGAGGCTGAAGATGCGGCCGCAAGTAATTTTAAAATCGAAACAATATCAGATATTTCGGATGATCGTAATGGTTCAGTGCCTTGCAATGTTGGTGATTCAACTATTGAGAATCCTGTTTATGGTGTAGATAAAGCTTCCTTTCAAATCACCGCTCCATATCTTTCCACCTCAGTCGATATGATCGCCGTTGGTAATTTACCAAATGAATTGCCACGCGACGCTTCACGATATTTTGGTGAACAGATCATTAAATACATTTTGGATGATATGATCAAAAATTCAGGTGAGGTAATTAATAATGCAACGATTGTGAAAGAGGGTAAGCTAACTGAAAAGTTTGAGTATATGAATGAGTATGCAAAGGAAATTTGATTGCTATAAAGCGGGATAATAATCCTTTAAAAGTGATTTGAATTCTTCGCTATAATCCTTTCCACTTTTAATAGCAATTTCTTTCTTTATAATAGTTTCCGGCGTTGTAGAAAAGATAATCATCGATCTGATATAAGTTGATTCAACAGTGTTATTCACCTTTATTAAATATGTTACAAACAGCTTATATTGATTTGCTAATTTGATGAACTTATCTGTAAGATAATACGGCAACAACACGGCGAAATAGCCCGATGCTAATAGGTTTTTTACACAAATTAAAAGATCGACGGGCCGCAATGAAATATCATGTCTTGCTTCATTAATGTCATCATACGGAGACAATAAAGATTTTTGATAAAAGGGAGGATTGCTGATAATCAAATTGTATTTGTTATCACTTTTAAACTGTTTGATATCATTATGAAAAATGTTTAACCGATCGTTCCATGATGAACTCTTGAA
>JBDSRT010000233.1:0-4161 GCA_039929165.1 Ginsengibacter sp. | reverse complement strand
CAGCATCGTAATAATGTTCCTGGCTTAAATGCTACTGTTAAATCGACTTCGTTGAAAAAATGTCTACATATTTATTAATAACATTTTGCCTGCGTTTACAAGCGTGATCATTTATTAAGTTTGCATTCAAAAAATGTTATGCATTTAAACAAGGTGGTTCTGTTCATAGGATTATTGTTAGGTTCTTTGTATTGTAGGTCACAAACAGTTGAAGATATTATTTCAAAATATATTACTTTTTGTGGTGGCGAGCAACATTGGAAAAAGGTAAAAACTATTACTACATCAGGCACCTATAATTACGGCGGAATTGTTTTTCCCTTTACTGCTTATTCAAAGGCACCCAACCTTTATAAATATGTTGTGCCCTTCCAGGGCAAGTACTTTGAGCAGGCATTCGATGGTAAAACAGGTTGGAAGATTGATGCCTTTAAAGGTGAAACAAAAAAGACGGCGCTTACGGGTAAAGCTGCCAGCGCAATGATGAATGAAGCGGATGTGAACCTTGAAATGCCTTTTATTAATTATAAACAAAAAGGTCACCAGGCGATGTTACAGGGTACAGATACAGTAGATGGATCGGATTGTTTTAAAGTAAGATTCATTACAGCAAACGCAGATACTTCTACTTATTTTTTTAAGAAAGAAGATTATGCTCTGGTGAAAAAACAGGCCATTTCAAAAAACACAGAGCTTGATTATAGCCTGCTCGATATTTTTTATGATGACTACAGGAATGTTAATGGAATCAAAATGCCTTTCGTACAAACACATAAAGCCAATGCCCAAACCATCTTAACGATCACTGTAGAAAAGGCGGAATTTAATAAGCCTGTAAAAGATGAAGAATTCAAGTTTTGATCAAGGCCTGTACCTTACCGCGTTAGCTTTTTTTCCATTTCACTCTGCAACCGATAGCCCGTGTTACTGCGAGAGCCGGCTTCTTTTTTTCGAGCAAAGCATTAACCGCCTCTTCAGCATATTTAATTTTAGAAGGATCTGTGTCCGGCGTATCATTATCTAATGCGCCTGTATATTCAACAGTAATAGCGTTTTCATTTTTACTAAGTATAAAAAGATGAGGCGTACTCTTCGCCCCATAAGCTGAAGTAACTACCTGGCCTTCATCATACAAATATGGAAAATTGAAACCTTTCGATTTCGCATAGGTCTTCATGTCAGTGAAACTATCGCCGTTAGATATCTGCGCATCATTAGGATTTATGGCAATCACGGGGAAACCTAATGGCGAAAATTTGTTATTCAAGGCTATAACCCTTTGTTCATAAGCTTTTGAATAAGGACATGTATTACAGATGAAGGCAATGATAAAACCTTTCGCCAAAGGGTAATCAGCAAAAGAAACTGTTTTCCCATTTATATTTTTTAGTTTGATTGCAGGTGCTGCAGAACCCGGTGTAAGTGTTAGTGTCTGAGCCTGTGAGTTTAAGCAGCATGTTATAAACAGTAGAGTGATAAGCGTTTTCATTGCTGTATGGTTTTATAGTATCGCGATAATTCTTTGTAAGTAAGCGTTTCCTCAACAAAGTGGCGTTTGGTGTTTTTGATAAATAAGGTAACCGGTATGCTACCCGACCATTGCGACTCTATTTTACCGATATACTCCTGCTGGTTTTTATCAGAGATGAAGAACGTATTTGTCAGTGCTGTCTTCTTCATAAAAGGTATAAGCGTCTTGTCAATTTCAGCTGGAAAATCGAGGCTTACCAGTAACACTTTTAGTTTATCGTTCTTATATACTTTTTCTAACCGGTGAAAATTAGGAAGTTCTTTCACACAGGGTTTACACCAGGTGGCCCAAAAATTCACGATATACACACTATCGTTTTTAACGCTTATTCGTGTGTTTAATTCATCAACACTTATGGCTTGCACTTGCTGCGCTTTGAGCCAACCGGCGCCAGCCAAACACAGCGTTATAATTATTAAACAGCTTTTCATTACGCCATCTAAATTAAATCCAATTAGTTTTATGACCCTCTACTTTATCGTTAAAGTTGAAAGAAGCATTACTGGGACAAATTAAAAGTTCCTGCGTGCTGCTCCTCATTTATGCTGTTTTATGTAGGTGTTCTTACCTTATTTAATTAGTAACTTGGCACATTAACGGCTGACTTTAGATCTGTTTGTTATAATAAATCAATGCCTAAAACAAAAAATATATCCGACGCAGAAGCGGTAACAGCGCACATCGGTAAGCTTGAGCCGGGCCTGCGCAAAATCATTGAAATGCTTCGGCAGATAATACTGAGCACCGACAATAGAATAGGTGAACGGATAAAATGGAATAACCCAAGTTTCTATTACACAGGTGAACTGGCAGAATTTGATCCTAAAGAGTTTAAAAGAGAATTAATAGTGTTTAACTTATTCAAAAGTCGCATTATGCTTGTGTTTCCAGGTGGAGCAAAGATTGATGGCAAATCAGCATTACTTGAAGGAAACTATGAGGACGGCCGACGAACTGTTGTGTTCAAGGATATGGCAGATGTAATGGCAAAAGAAAAATCACTTAAAAAGATTATAAAAGAATGGCTGAAATTAGTTGACCAGTAATGTTATAAAATAAATCTCAATGTCACCACGTAGAACTGTTGAACAATGGGTTATGGCTTTTAATAAGGCTGATATACAAACGCTTAAGAGTTTATATGCCCCGGAAGCCGTCAATCATCAAATGCCTAATACACCAATAACCGGCCGAACGGCTATAGGAAAGATGTTTAAAGATGAATTTGCTGTTGCAGAAAGGCATTGCATTGTGGTACAAATTATTGAGGAAGGAGAGTGGGCCGTGCTTGAATGGCGTGATCTTAAAGACTTCAGAGGTTGTGGCTTTTTCCATGTGATCGATGGCCTCATTCATACACAACGTGGTTACTGGGATAAGTTGTCATTTAAGCAGTTGTACAATATTGAAGGCTTAAAATCTTAATTTATTATTTTCAATGAATTATTATATTAATACACATTTATGAAAATTGTCTACTACTTCGCTGCATTTTTGCTTGCCGGTTTGTCTCTTTTGCTGACTGATGTTCATGCACAGAACAATGGTAAGCTTCGCATCATTATGATTGGTGCACATCCTGATGACTGTGACCAGGATGGTGGTGGCACAGCTATACTGTTTGCCAGGCTTGGCCATGCCGTAAAATTTGTTTCTGTAACTAACGGTGATGCCGGTCATCAAAATTTGAAAGGTGTAGAACTTGCTAAACGAAGATTGGCTGAAGCTAAAGAAGCCGGCAAACGTTTTGGTGTTGAGTACGATGTATTGGACAATCATGATGGCGAATTATTGCCCTCACTTGAAGTACGCTTACAGATAATAAAGAAAATAAGAGAATGGAACGCAGATGTAGTTATTGCTCCGCGGCCAAACGATTATCATCCTGATCATCGCTACACTGGTGTGCTTGTACAGGATGCAGCCTATATGGTTGCCGTACCAAATGTTGCGCCTGGCACTCCGGCACTCACAAAAAACCCGGTATTTCTTTATTTCCAGGATGGCTTTAAACGGCCTAATCCATTTCGACCAGATATTGCAATTGACATCAGCGAGGTTTATGCTCAAAAAGTTCATGCAATGGATGCACATGTTTCTCAGATGTATGAATGGCTGCCCTGGATAGGACATTACTTACAGGACGTTCCAAAAGGCATCAAAGAACGCGAAGACTGGCTGGCACAAACACGTGCCGTCACAATAACACCTGAAGTAAATACATCTTTGCAAAAATGGTATGGCATTAAGGCTTCAACCGTAAAATATGCAGAAGCCTTTGAAATTTGTGAGTATGGTATGCAGCCAAATGAAGAAGAACAAAGAAGATTGTTTCCTATGGTAGGCTCAAAATAGTATTGCTATGTGGAGTATAGTGACTTACTTGATTAAACCGTTTAGAAAGGAATTGCAATCGTCTATAGATTTACCGGTATAAGGAATGTGATTATCCGGTCGCAAAAGAATATAAAAATCATAAGCAGACCCAAACACATGTTTTGAAATATTTTAAATGATAAGCTTATGATGTTTAAGAAATCCATTTGTAATCTTTCAAGACCTGTAGGCTCAGCTCAACTAAAAAATATCAACTTGAATGCCGGAGCACCAATATGTGCATAGATTGATCT
>JBDSRT010000232.1:0-3476 GCA_039929165.1 Ginsengibacter sp. | reverse complement strand
GCCTTATTTATTTATCACTCATCGCTGAGAAAAAAAATCTTCATCTTTTACTGTCTGCACTTCAAAAAACGCACGGAATTTCCTTAGATATTTTCGGTCCAATAAAAGACAAAAAATACTGGCAGATCTGTAAAAACATGATAGATAACATGTCAACAATTGCCCGGTATATGGGAGATGCCGAACCCGCCAATGTTCAGCATATTTTGCAGAAATATGATGCATTAGCTTTACTAACAAAGGGCGAGAATTTTGGGCATGCTATTTATGAAAGCCTGAGCGTTGGAAGGCCGGTTGTGATAAGCAACTATACACCGTGGCAGAATTTAGCTGATAAGCAGGCAGGCTGGAATACATCATTAAACGGGCAGGAGATAAGGGAGGTGATGGACAGTATTAAACTACTCGATAACCAACAGCACCAGGTATATTGCGAAGGTGCTTATAAACTTGCAGGCAACTATTTTAATACTATAGATGTTAAGACTGCATACGGCACGCTATTTAACGAACTTTACATCGCCGAAAATTGAAGGGTTTACACAAGGCCGTATTATCCTACATCCTGAAATTTACAGCTGTCTTTTGTTTGTGTTATTTTGGAACACAGGCTATGATTGGTTTATGTGCGCCGGGAAAATATTACAGTGCTTTCGCTGATCATTATCTCAACTACATAGATTTATTAAGATCATCTTTGCTCAATACTGCTAAAATCCTTACCGGCATTTTTGGCTTTGATACTTATTTCGTAAATGAGTATACCCTTAGAGTAGTGAATGGGTCCGGCATTAAAATGATCTATTCCTGTCTCGGTATTGGAGTTATGAGTTTCTGGACAGCCTTTATTATTGCTAACAATGAAAAAGCGGGTAATAAACTTAAGTGGCTGATAATCGGTTTAATTATGCTTTGGACAATAAACGTTTTAAGAATCACATTCCTCTTAATTGCAAACAACAAACATTGGCCAATACCTTTCTTTGACCATCACACCTGGTTCAACTTTCTGGCGTATGGACTGATATTTTTATTAATGTGGCTGTATGACAAACATCATAAAGCCATAATAACATCAATTAACACTTCCAGGTAGTAAGAAGGCATACATGCAGGATCTCTCAAAATTTAATAACAGTTGGTATAAACCCGGCTCCGTTTTGAAGCGATCCCTATGGTATATAACTAACATCCTGTTTTTTAAAAGTGGGCTGTTCCCGGTTTCTTCCGTTAAGTGTAATATGTTACGATTCTTTAACGCTACAGTGGGAACCGGCGTAATTATAAAACCAAACGTAAACATTAAATATCCGTGGTTTTTAGTGATCAGAAATAATGTATGGATAGGTGAGGGAGTATGGATTGATAACCTGGCGCAGGTAACGATACACAATAATGTATGTATTTCGCAAGGTGCCTTTTTGCTTACAGGTAATCATAATTACTCAAAAATATCTTTTGACTTATTTGTAAAGCCAATAATACTGGAGGACGGGGTTTGGATTGGTGCCAGGAGCATTGTATGTCCGGGCGTTATTGCCCACAACTCCTCTATACTTCAGGCAGGCAGTGTTGCCGTAGCTGACCTGGAAGAGCAGGGAATATATGCAGGAAATCCAGCGGTTAAAATAAAATTGAGGCAAATAAAAACGTTCTAAAACGATTGCACAAATCCAAATTAAAGATTAATTTCATGACCTGAACCGACCCTTTAGTATTTTTGCTACATATCCTTTCGTAAAATTCCTCAATTCCTGATCAAATATCTCAGCACTTTCATCGTTAATATCCTTTGATCACCAAACGGTTACTCTATAGCATCCCCAAAGAAGGCGCTAAACTCGCAAATCACCGGACCATGAAAGTTTCGCTTATAACTGCTACATATAATTCTTCGAAATACCTCGAAGACTGCATCCGCTCTGTTATTAACCAGAGATATCCGCATATAGAACATATTATTGTTGATGGTGGCTCGTCTGACGGCACGCTGTCTATCATTCGCAATTATGAAAATCATATATCAACCTGGGTATCTGAAAAAGATAATGGCATGTACCATGCAATTAATAAAGGCATGCAACTCGCTACCGGCGATATAATAGGCATATTAAACAGTGATGATCTTCTGGCATCTCCTGATGTAATATCAGACATCGTATACTGTTTTAACAATAACGATGTAGAATCTATTTACGGCGATTTAGTATACGTAGATGCAGCCGATACATCTATTGTACATAGGTTTTGGCAAGGACAGGATTATAAACGGAGCCGGTTTAATTACGGCTGGATGCCTGCACATCCCACTTTTTATTTTAAAAAAGAATTGATCAACAAATTTGGTGGCTATAAAAATCATTATCAAACAGCCGCCGACTATGAACTGATGGCCCGCTATCTTTTCCTGAATAATGTAAGCGCCATGTATGTGCCTAAACTGCTTGTGAGGATGCGTGTTGGCGGCGCAAGTAACAGCAGTTTATCCAGGCGGATAAGGGCAAACCGCAGGGATTACCTGGCTATGAAAAAGAACAAAGTCCCTATGCCTTTGATGGCTTCAATATTAAAGCCTGTCAGAAAATTACCGCAGTACTATAAATCTTACATGTATAACTTTTTTGAAAAATATAAACAGGAAGGCGGTATTTTGCGCCCAATTAGCGTTACCTCCAAATAAGCAGGGTAGCTATTTGTACAATGTTTAGCTTCTTAAAAAAACAAAGCCCTTCACAGTCACGTTTCCAGAATTTAAAAAGAGATATTCATTCTCATATTTTGCCAGGCATTGATGATGGCAGCCCGGATGTTGAAACATCATTAACTCTTGTAAGAGGTTTAATTGATTTAGGCATTACTGAAACAGTTGCCACACCGCACATTATCGGCGACTTATATCGAAACAATAAAGAAAGTATTAACCAGGCTCTGCAAAAACTATCAGCAGCTTGCGAAGAGTTTGAGCTGCAAATAAAAATTACTGCAGCAGCAGAGTACATGTTAGACGATTATTTCATGGATCTGCTTCGTAAAAAGGAGGGACTGTTAACCATAGCAAAAAACTATATTCTTACAGAGCTTACCTATACCACTATGCCCGAAAGCCTGGAAGATATGTCTTTTGAAATAAACACTTCGGGTTATCAACCTATAATGGCGCATCCTGAACGCTATTTGTTTTACCATAAAAACTATGATCAGTTTTACCGGTTAAAAGAATTGGGATTTTTGCTACAGGTTAATTTGTTGTCGGTCACCGGTTATTACGGCCCCGGAGTAGCTAAAGCTGCAAAATTCATTTTGGAAAAAGGTCTTGCAGATTATGTCGGTACGGATATGCATCATCAACGGCATTTAAATATGTTGTCAAATAAAAATACTTTGTCGATCATACATAAGCTTCTTGGAGACAAAATGTATAACGATTTTGATGTGGCTTAGGCCTACTATTCTACGCTATTGAAAAGTCTTCAGTT
>JBDSRT010000231.1:0-3681 GCA_039929165.1 Ginsengibacter sp. | reverse complement strand
CTTATTATACACAGCATGGTAACTTAAACACCGCAGGTTATGTTAGCTTTTCAACCTACAATAACATTGCAAGAAGCCAGGTGCAGGTAGAAGCCGGGCGATATAATACCTTTCGCACTTTGGCAATGATTGACCTGTTGAAAAAAAACAAAGACAAACAAAGTGCCTATATAGCCAGCGAATATAATTATACTGATGGCGCTACTATAAACAAACAGCACTTCAACCGCTTTAATATTTTTGGTAAGTATAACCTTGCCATTTCAACTAAAACCCAAATGACTGCTTCAACCTCCGCTTTTAGCAGCAAGTGGGATGCCTCAGGGCAGATACCTGAAAGAGCAGTATTAGATGGTACCATTGACCGCTTTGGTTCTATTGATCCTTCAGAAGGCGGGCATACAGACAGATATAATGCAAATCTTATTCTGTCACATGCTTTTTCCGAAAGCCTTTCATTAATTAACCAGGCCTATTACACCCGTAACATTTTCAGCCTGTTCTCCAACTTTACATTTTTTGTAAATGACCAGGTTAATGGTGATGAAATAAACCAGGCTGAGAAGCGCAACATTTTTGGATATTCATCTAAACTTGTAAAAAAGAGCATTTTCAATAGCTGGAGTTTAATTTCATCCTACGGTATTGGGGTGCGCTATGATGCTACTAAAAATACTTATTTAGCCAATGCCGTAAAAAGGCAATTTCTAAGCTATGTAAAACTTGGTGATATTGAGGAAGCTAATGCTTATGGATTTATACAGCAGCAGGCAACGTTTGCGAGGTGGGTTTTGGATGCCGGTGTTCGTTTAGATTATTTACATTTCGATTATTTTGACAGGCTGGAACCGACACAACTTTCTGCCCAGGGTAAAACCATAGTAAGTCCCAAATTTAATATTCAATATACTGTTAACCCTAAGGTGCAGTTGTATGCTAAATTTGGCAAGGGCTTTCATTCAAATGATACAAGGGTGGTTGTTGCCAATAAGGGTAAAGAAATTTTGCCCCCGGCTTATGGTGCAGATCTCGGCATTATTTTAAAGCCAACACCAGATGTGATCATTAATGTGGCTGCTTATTATCTTCATTTAAACCAGGAGTTTGTATATATTGGTGATGATGGAAATGTGGAGCCAGGTGGTAGAACGAGGAGGAAGGGCATAGATATTATTACCCGATACCAGTTTACCAAAAATCTGTTCGCCAATGCCAATCTTAATTTTACCAAACCACAAGCTATAGGCGAGCCTAAGGGTGCAGATTATATTCCCTTAGCGCCACGTGTAACCAGTACCGGTGGTTTATTTTATAAAAGAAAGGAAGGGATAAATGGAGGATTAACTTATAGATATATTAAAGCCAGGCCGGCTAACGAAGACAACTCTATTGTTGCCCGTGGATACACTTTATTAGATGGCTCAATAAATTATTCTAAAGCAAAATATGAAGTAGGCTTAGCCGTAGAAAATATTTTTAATGTAGAATGGAATGAAGCCCAATTTGCTACTACCAGCAGGCTTAAAGATGAGCCTGCACCTATTACTGAATTAAATTATACGCCAGGCGTTCCATTTTTTATAAGAGCGAAACTTGCAGTATTTTTTTAAATCAATATAATTAAAGTCTGTTTTCATTTTGAATGTTGATGGTTTGTTTAAAAAAGAGCGATCGGATAGGGATCGCTCTTTTTTTTGTTTAGGTTAACCCTGTAAAATTTCTTTTATAAGAGGGACAAAAAAATAGCCGCATTTTATAATGCAGCTATTTTTTCACGGTATAATCTTATTTTAAGCAAAGAAGGGTGTAACAATCGCTACAACCTCTTCTTTCGTCAATGGCTCATCAAAAGCTTCGCTTGCTTCTGTTGCAGCAATGGCAAAGCCGTTTATGTTTACGATATTGATGCCGGCTTGCGTAGTAAGTTCTTCTCCATTGTAACTTGCCTGAACGGCTGCACTGGCTATACCACTTTGGTTAAGCGTGATCCATGGTTGCAGCAATGTACCTGCTGGCACTAACAATCCATTACGTCTACGCATCTCACGAAGGTGCGCCGCATGCCTGGCCTCAACAGAATGTATGCGTAAGGCTGCACGAAGTATCTCATTGCTTGACATCAAATTGCCTGCTTGTCCTTTGTAAGCTCTTACTCCAGTGTCTTCAAATGTCTGCGCAACGGCCAGCATCACACCATAATCGGTAAACACTGTTGGAAATGTACCATGTGCAGTATAGTCAAAGGAAGCTGCAGTGAATGAAACCGGTGTTGCTCCAAGAGATGTTATAACGGTTGTTAAAAAAGCCACATGCTTTGCTTCATGATCCCTGATGGTGGTAAGCGCAGCAAGGTCTGTTGAATTTGGAATAATACCAGACGCTACAGCCTGTATGTAAAACTCCCATTCAATATACTCCAGGGTAAGTGCAAAGTTTAGCACATCTGTAATAGTGCTGGTGCCAGTGGTGCCGGCATAGGCTTTCTTAAACATTCCGCCAACTGCTAAAGGTAGCGTAGCAAGTGATGCCTTTCCTGTAAAGCGGAGAAAATTTTTCATAGCAGAACGCCTGCTGTCAAGTTTTTCATACACTTCCGGATCAGCTTTCTCTATATCTTCTAAAATATTTGAAAAGTTCATAATTATAAATTTTTAAGAAGTAGGTAAATTGTTTGAAATGATTTTGGTATAAGTGAAGTTGCTGGCGATAGCTAATACTTCTGGCGGAGTGCGAACCACATCCAGCGCATTGCCATCAACTACTGAACTGTCTGCAAAGCTTCCATAAACCAACAGATCTCTTATAGCAGCAGCATGTCTGGCTTCTACAGAAACGATCTTGCCGGCAAGTAATAAATAGGTGGCACTTTCCAACAATTCACCGGCACCATTATACGCAGATACCCCAGTGTCTTCAAGCGCTTTGGCAGTACCTAATACACTTGCCCGGCTGCTAAAATCTATTGAAGTAAAGTTTGTTTTCAACCCGCCAATGCGACGATTTCCTAATGCATTTTTGAAAAACTCCCGGTGAGCAATTTCGTGATCTCTTACATCTTTAAGATATTCCATTTCTTTTGATGAAATACCGCTGTAAGGCGTAGCAATTACCTGCTCGTAGAAGGCTGCCTCCAGCTGTTCTAATGCATAAGCATAATTTAAAATACCAAAATCCCCACTACCAAGGTTTACAACCTCTTTAGGCTTATCATGCCCACTGCCGACTGCGCTATCTTTTTGTATAGCAGCATTTTTATCATTTTCATTTAATTCTTTTTTACAGGACGTGGCCAGGAGCATGGCTGAAGCAGAAAGTCCGGCATAGTTTAAAAAATTCCTTCGGGAAAAAGGCTGGATTAACGGCTTTTCCTGTTGAGCCACATCTCGTGGATCAGATACATTTTTTGGCATAAAATTAATTTAAAAAATTATAAAAAAGAATATGACCAGCAGTGGCTGGAACATAGAAATTGCATGTGATCCAGAAGTATTAGATCTGATTTACTAATTTATATATGGGGGTTAAAGTACGGATTTTGAGAAGGAAGTGGATAGCAAATACCTGTTGGATAACAATTTTGCTTCCGCCGAAACAATTGAATTATTTGGCCAACATTTTAGATACGTAACAAACGTCGCACCGGATTTAGAATTTTTGAAAAAAAGCTGAGCTTACCTTAAC
>JBDSRT010000230.1:0-4138 GCA_039929165.1 Ginsengibacter sp. | reverse complement strand
TATCTATTCCAAAGAATTAAATTTTAATAAAACTTATAATTGCCCACCGAATGAAAATACTTCAGGCAATAGGGATAAATAGGTCTGTTGTAAAAAGTTATTTTATGGGATTGTTGTAGAAGTTTATGCATACAACTAATACGGGGGATGCGTTTTTAATAACCTGGCTTTTGAAGTAATATAAAGTTGAAGATGCCTGAATGCAAGTCATAAGCAGTTAAAAGTTAAGATAAAGCCGGTTTATACTTACTATATAAAAAACGCGGTCTTGTGACTGTCTTTTGTAATTACTGTTGAATGATTATTGGAAATTGTTCAAGCCTTTCACTCCCCTTAATCCTTAAATAATAAACGCCCGGTTTTAATTTCAATTTCGAAACATTGATCAATACATCAAGCCCGCCGTGTGGCACACGAATCTTATCAATATTATAAATTTTACCAGCCTGGTCATAAATATCTATTGACGTCAGGCCTTCAGAGTGATCAGAAAATTGCAGGTTAAAAATGCCTTTAGATGGATTAGGGAACACAATTGGTTTTTCATGTTCCTCATGTATATAATCAGTTGCAATGCTATTTACAATACTGTTGCTTGGCGTAGCTGATGAGGTAATGATAAGTTGCGGCTTGTTTGCCTTATTTTCTCTACTGTTAAACACAAGATTTGTATTTTTCGTAAAGGGGTCTTTTAAAAACAGACTTACCGTTTTATCTCGCGCAAATTGAGCCTGAACATGAGCGGTGATATCTACCTCATAATATTTTGCAACACTACTTATTGTAAGTGTATCTAAAGCTGGCGTGGTGGCTGAGGGGGCATTATTAAAGATAAGCCCCGTCTCTACCCAGGTATCGATATTTACGCCATATACAGCAACATTACACGTATTACTATTGTCGACATTTCTGCCAAAAAGCCGCAACTTAGCCGATGTAATATTTGCAAGATTTCCCAAAGAGAATTTTAAATAACTCGTCTTGGTAAAGCCTGCACTTGTTGAAGACTTTATATACAAGGCTGTATCTGTGCCATAATTAATGGCTGCATAATTTCCATTTCTCACATATGCATCAGCAACCGGCGATAATGTTGTTGTGGTAGTTCCAGTTTGTGTTTGCGGTGTGCCTTTATAAGTGGTTTTTGTTTTTGAGCCACTCGTATAATAAATCAATCCATTTATGTTTCCCGCAACACCAGAGAATCTGTTTGCTGGTAATGGCGTAAGATTTTCCCAGGTGTTTGTTGCAGGCGTATAGGCTGATACCATATTAACGCTTGTTTGATGTACAATCTCAGCGCCAAGCACCAAGATACGATTACCCATAACAGTAACTGATGACGAGATATGGCCACGACCGTTTGCGCCAGCGGGCACAGGAAGATCAGCCAACTTTGCCCAGGCATTAGTGGAAGGATCATATACATCCACTTCTTTTTGCGTAACAAGTTTAGAATCCTGTCCGTGCTGACCGCCAATAAAATATATTTTACCATTTAATACGGCAGATCCTGCGTGGTTACGTGCATTAGGTACGGGTGCCAATGTAATCCAACCTGCTGCAAGATTGTTTACATTTAGAGCATAGTGAGTAGCGAGATCAATAGTTCTGGCTGAATTTGTCCCTCCCATATAATGTAGTATACCATTTAAATATTCCAATTGACCAGAAGCAATAGCTGCGGGCAGATCAGGCATTTTGGTATAAGTGTTTGACGCTACGTTATATTTCCAAACCTGCCTGGTGCCAAATATTTGTCCTGTACCTGCTGTGTTAGACGTATAACCGCTGGCTAGATAAATATTAGTACCATCTGTTGCGATGCCGGCATGAGTGATACCTCCGGAACTATCTGAGGTAGGCGTAAACGGCAGATTCGCGATAGCTGTCCATAAATTAGTATCAGGGTTGTAAACGTAAGAACGTTTTGTTGGTGTAAACGTTGGCTTTTGACTGTCAAAACCACCGAAGGAATATAATTTACCATTCACGACTTTGCCTTGTGCTTCACTAACATTATATTTCTGGGAAGCCGCAGTTGTCCAGTTGATAGTTGTAAAATTTTGGGCGAAACAGTTAATGTTCAATATCAAAATTGAGGTAACTATAATAACTGAGATTTTTAATTTGAATAGGGTTTGTTTGAATGTAAAAGTATTTGACATTGTTTTTCGGGGTAAGTAAAAAAATATTCTGCAGAGAATTTGAGCCTCTAAATTATTATTTTTCTTAGACTTAATAAGCCATAACATATTATTTTAGCCTCAATAAAGGAACATAACTTTATCCTCAATAAACTATAAAATATGTGGTGGATTTATGCCCTTCTGTCTGCACTTTTTGCTGCGCTAACAACCATTTTTGCGAAGATTGGCATTACAGGTGTTAACTCAAATCTGGCAACGGCAATACGCACAATTGTGATTCTTATTGTTGCCTGGTGCATTGTTATTGTAAGAGGTGAAGCAAAGGGGCTACCATTACTTTCTAAACAAAATGTTTTGTTCCTTGTAATCTCAGGAATTGCAACGGGCTTGTCGTGGATTTTTTATTTCAAAGCCTTACAGATTGGTAAAGTAGCGCAGGTAGCTTCGGTAGATAAACTAAGTATTGCACTTACAATTATCCTGGCCATGATATTTTTAAACGAGGCTCTCACGGTTAAAACTGCGATTGGTGCTGTTTTAATTATCAGCGGAACTATTATAATGATTTTATAACAGATTTAAATCATTAATCAATAATGAAAAAATATTGCTTGACGCTTGATCTGAAAGATGATCCACAACTAATACAGGAGTATGAAGAGCATCATAAAAAAGTTTGGCCGGAAATATTGGATTCTATTACAGGATCAGGCATTACCCAAATGGAAATTTATCGTTTTGAACAACGCCTCTTTATGATTATTGAAACCGCGGATAATTTTAGTTTTGAACAGAAAACAATTAATGATAGTCAAAACCAAAAAGTACAGGAATGGGAACAACTGATGTTGAAATATCAGCAGCCATTTGACGAATCTGATCCTTCAAAGAAGTGGGTACTGATGACAAAAATATTTGACTTAATTAACAGCAAATAACAGATTGTGAATTATATTAAATGGCTTGGCTTAGGCGCCTGCGTTGCTTTATTTGTAACATGCTTCGCAAACTGGACTTATCATGATGACATACACAAATTTTTTACAGGGTTTTACTCTGAAAAAAATGCATACGGAAAACCGGGAATTTTTCTGTGTTTCTTTGCTGTGATGTCTGCAGCCTTGATTCTATTGCAAAAAATATGGGCTAAAAGATTACATCTTTTTTTAGCAGCACTTTTTGTTGGTTATGCCATTAAAACTTTCACACTGTATGCATCTTGCTATAATGCCTATTGTCCGCAAAAACAATTTGGTATTTATTTAATGTTAGTATCAACTATAATAATTCTGCTTGCTGCAGTAATACCGAAGATGGAATTGAAAGCGAATAATCAAAGCATTTAAGATTATTTTTTTTTAACTTCTTTTGCCCAGGCATCTTTTAAGGTAGTTGTTCTATTGAATACTAGATGTTCAGAAGTAGAATCTTTATCTAAGCAGAAATAACCTTTGCGTATGAATTGGTATGCAACATTAGGTTCAGCTTCCTGTAAGCTTTTCTCTATTATCGCTCCCGGTATAATTGCAAGAGAGTCCGGATTGATTAATTCTTTAAAATCTTTTTCTGAAGAAGCCACATCTTCTTCTGTAAACAAACGATCATACAATCTTACTTCAGCAGTAGAGGCGTGGTCAGCACTTACCCAATGGATGGCACTCTTAACAGTAAGCCCGGAAGTATCATTACCACTTTTGCTTTCAGGTATGTAAGAACAATGAATTTCAGTGATCCTACCATTGTTATCTTTTTCAAAGCCTTCACATTTTATGATGTAAGCATGTTTTAAACGAACCATAGTCCCAGGTGCCAATCTAAAATATTTTTTTACCGGCACTTCCATAAAATCCTCCCTTTCAATCCACAAGGTTTTGCTAAAACCAACTTGGCGGATATCAACATCATTCTCAAAATAATTTTCTGCTGTAAGCATTTCTGTTTTGCCATCTTCGTAATTAGTGATAGTAAGTTTTACAGGGTCAAGCACA
>JBDSRT010000229.1:0-16563 GCA_039929165.1 Ginsengibacter sp. | reverse complement strand
AAAGCATCACGCCTTGCTGATGATGTCTGATAAAAGTTTATTTATTTCAATTGCCCGGTTCATCACCATAAAATGACCACCTGTTTTAATAATGTGATCAGCGTTAACATTATTAATCTTAAATATCCGGTCTTTATCTCCATGAAGATGAATAACATTAACCGGTATTTCTTTATTCTGCCAGTTTAAAACGCAGTTGATAGCCCATTCAGCATAACTTCTATCGATTGTCCGTCGGTACTCATGAACCATGGTCTTCTCTTCCGTTGTTTCTATACCAAGGTTATAATCTTCCAAAGGTTCGATCAGCTTAAATGATCTCATGGGGAATAGTTTATTAAGCTTTAACCATCCCGCAGCTTTCAACCAGAAGGGTAATTCAAGCCGGGTTTTTATGCTCGAAATGATAATGACCTTTTTAACTGTGATGAGTTTAGCAATTTCAATACACATCATTCCCCCGAAAGAAATGCCAATAAGAACAGGTTGTGGCAAGGTGATCTTGTTGGCAATGCGACGTGCATAATCGCAAATAGATTCTGACTTTTCAGGTTTAAGCCATTGAATATAAGTGACGTGGTTATTCTTGAAATCCAGCTTTGAGAAAATTTTTTCATCTGCACCAAGTCCGCTTAAGCAATATATATTTTCCAAAGTATTGCTTTGTTAGTTGAGATGATTATTTGTTGGGGAGAACATAAGCAGCAACATCATCCATAGTGATCGCCTTGCCGGAAAGAATGATTAATCTTTCCACAACATTTCTTAGTTCACGAATATTGCCGCTCCAGTTATATTGCTGTAAAGCTTCCAGAGCCTTTTTATCAATAATCTTTTTTGGCTGGCCATAATCGGCAGCAATTGTCTCCAAAAATTTCTCAACCAATAACGGGATATCGGTGGCTCTTTCATTTAAAGATGGCACGTGTACAATGATCACACCAAGCCGGTGGTAAAGATCAAGCCTAAAGTTTTTGTTTTCAACCTCAGCCAGCAAATCCTTATTGGTAGCGGCTATTACCCGAACATCAACATTAATGTCTTTATCAGCACCAACTCTTGTGATCTTTCCTTCCTGTAGTGCTCTTAATACTTTTGCCTGTGCATTAAGGCTCATATCGCCAATCTCATCCAGGAAAATAGTGCCGCCATTTGCCTGTTCAAATTTTCCTATACGTTGTTTAATTGCAGAAGTAAATGATCCTTTTTCATGACCAAATAATTCACTTTCTATCAACTCACCCGGAATAGCTGCACAATTCACTTCGACAATAACTGAAGACGAACGGTTACTTTTTTCATGTATCCATCTTGCCACTAATTCTTTACCGACGCCGTTTTCCCCAGTTATTAAAACACGGGCTTCTGTAGGCGCTATCTTATCTATAGTGTCTTTGATTTTTTTTATTGGCGCCGATTCACCAATGATCTCCTGTGTTTTGCTGATCTTTCTCTTTAAAACTTTTGTCTCTGCAACAAGCTTGGTCTTGTCCATAGCATTGCGAAGTGTAATGAGTAAACGATTAAGATCCGGCGGCTTTGCTATATAATCGTAAGCGCCTTTTTTTACTGCATCTACAGCAGTTTCTATATTTCCGTGACCGCTTATAATTAAGATTGGTACGTCAGGATTTGACTCTTTTGCTTTTTCTAAAAATTCAATGCCATCGAGCTTCGGCATCTTGATATCGCACAAAACAAGATCAAATTTTTTCTCTTTGAACTTCTTTAAACCTTCCTCGCCATCCGCAGCTTCATCTATGGTGTAGCCTTCATAAGTAAGAATTTCACCAAGGGTCTTTCTTATACTTCTCTCATCATCAATTATCAGGATAGTTGCCATATTGCTCCGCTAAATTTAGTGATTGCTTAACCAGGTTAGTTTTTTGACGGGGTTTCAAAAATAAGGCTTAATAAAATAAAAGAGCCACTCATAATGGAGGGCTCTTCAGGTAAATATTTATAAAGGTTTACTTTTTCAGATACATCACTTCTTTTACCAAATTAACTGTTCTTGGTACATCGGGTAAATAGGCTGCCACAAGGTTTGGTGCGTAGTGCATTGGTGTGTCAGTTGAAGTTATTCTCCTTACAGGTGCATCTAAATAATCAAACCCTTCTTTTTGAATTCTGTAGGCAATTTCTGAAGATATAGAAGCGAAAGGCCATTGTTCTTCGACAATTACAAGCCTGTTTGTTTTTTTAACTGACGTAAGAATGGTTTGCCAATCCATGGGGCGGATGGTTCTAAGATCAATGACGTCAGCGCTTATATTTTCTTTCTGCAATTCTTCTGCAGCGCCGATGGCCACTTTCATCATTTTATTAAATGATACGATAGTAACGTCGGTACCTTCTCTAACAACTTTGGCTTTACCGATAGGGATCAAATATTCCTCTTCCGGCACGTCGCCCTTTTCACCATACATTACTTCGCTCTCCATAAATATCACCGGATCGTTATCACGAATAGCGCTTTTCAATAGACCTTTCGCATCATAAGGGTTGCTTACAGAGATCACCTTTAAGCCGGGAATATTTGCATACATTGATTCAAAAGCCGTAGAGTGCTGAGCTCCCAACTGACCCGCACTGCCGTTTGCACCTCTCAAAACAATCGGGCAACCAATTTGTCCACCGCTCATTGCCAACATTTTAGAAGCCGTATTTAATATTTGATCTAAAGCCAATGTCGCAAAATTCCAGGTCATATATTCAACAATCGGGCGTAAGCCATTTTGTGCTGCACCTACCGCAATACCGGTAAAGCCAAGCTCGGCTATTGGTGTATCAATAACTCTTTTGGCACCAAACTCTTCAAGCATGCCCTGGCTAACTTTATAAGCGCCATTATATTCGGCTACTTCCTCTCCCATTAAAAAAACCTTCTCATCTCTCCGCATCTCTTCGTTCATCGCTTCACGCAAAGCCTCTCTAAATGCTATTTGTCTCATTTATGAAATTAAATTTTTGAGTCGCAAAAATATTGGTTAAAGGGCACATCAGCAAAACTCATTAAGTGCTATGGCATAACTTCTTTCAGTTTGGCGACAAGCCTTCTACCAAAGATATTCTTGGCAATGATATCACCTTCTTTATCAATCAATACATTAGAAGGAATAGCCTTGACACCATAATGATCGGAGGTGCTGTTCTTCCAGCCTTTAAAATCTAAAACCTGGTTCCAGTTTAGTTTATCATTCTTAATGACTTTGATCAATTTGTCTTTATTAGCATCATAAATACACGAAAATATAGAAGTAACTATAGAAGTTCGATAACCATTGAACTGGCTCCCCCGCCACCATTACAAATACCTGCTGCGCCGTACTTTCCTTGGTTTTGTTTTAAAACATTGATAAGGGTTACAATAATTCTTGCGCCGCTGCAACCAAGTGGATGTCCTAACGAAACTGCACCGCCATTTATATTTACTTTCCTGGGATCCAGTTCCAGCTTTTTTGTATTTGCAATGCCTACAACACTAAAAGCTTCATTCAGTTCAAAAGCGTCAACATCAGCAATTGATAAACCAGCCTTCTTTAGTGCTTTTGGAACCGATAACGATGGACTGGTTGTGAACCATTCGGGCGCCTGCTCTGCATCGGCATAACTAATAATTCTTGCCAATGGCTTTATATTTAATTCTTCAGCCTTTTCTTTACTCATCAACACAACTGCGGCCGCACCGTCGTTTATAGTACTCGCATTTGCGGCCGTAACTGTACCTCCTTTTTCAAAGGGTGATTTTAATTCTTTGATCTTATCAAACTTTACATTCCAGGGTTCTTCATCTTTAGAAAAAGAAGTAGGGTCACCTTTTCTTTGTGGAATTTCTACCGGCACAATTTCATCAGCAAACTTACCTGCATCAGATGCTTCCTGGCTTTTGGTGTAGCTGCCATGTGCAAATTCATCTTGCTCCTCACGACTAATATTGCATTCCCGGGCACAAAGCTCAGCCGCATTTCCCATGGCATAATTATTATAAACGTCAGTCAGGCCGTCTTTAACCAAGGCATCGATTAATTGAATATTACCATATTTATTGCCCCAACGTACAGAAGGATTATAAAACGGCGCCTGGCTCATACTTTCCATTCCGCCTGCAATTACAATCTCGCTATCACCTAACAAAATATTTTGGGTACCATTTACAATAGCTTTAAGGCCACTGGCGCAAACTTTATTTACGGTAGTGCAAATAACTTCAGGCGGAAGCCCTGCAGCAATAGCAGCTTGTCTTGCTGGTGCCTGGCCAAGATTAGCTTGTAGTACGCATCCCATAATAACCTCCTCAACCAGATTTTTATCAAGTCCACATTTTTCAAGAGCACCCTTGATAGCTATAGCACCAAGTTGCGTAGCCGGAATGTCTTTCAATGAACCGCCAAAACTCCCTATCGGCGTTCTTACTGCTGCAACAATATATACTTCAGTGTTTTGCATATTTATTTTTATGGATTGCAAAGATACTTTCATTTCTCAGGAAGTTATTGGCCATTGCCGTTTAAAGTCCCTTGGCGTTTACGTTTAACTTTCATTATTTGTTAATCATCATTCATTCGCCAGAAATGAATAATTTGCCTGCTCATGATTTCTCCAGCAACCATACAACAAATTTTAAGCAGAATAGACATCATTGACATTGTGGGGTCGTTCGTGAAGCTCAAAAAAAGAGGGGTAAATTATTTGGGCCTCTGCCCTTTTCACAACGAGAGAACACCCTCTTTCACAGTATCTCCTTCAAAGGAAATCTATAAATGTTTTGGTTGTGGTCGCAGCGGTAATTCCATCGGTTTTTTGATGGAGCATGAAAAACTTAGTTATGTTGAAGCCCTTAAATGGTTGGGTGCAAAGTATAACATTGCTATTGAGGAAACCGAAGTTAGTGCTGAAACAAAACAGTTATATGCTACGGCTGATAGTCTTTACATTCTCAACAACTTTGCAGCACAATTTTTTTCGAACGAATTATTTAGTGGCGAAGAAGGTGTTTCTGTTGGCTTGTCTTACTTAAAAGGGAGAGGTTTTAGAGAGGACACTTTAAAAAAATTCCAGGTTGGTTATAATGCTGAAAATGGGCAAACCTTTTTAACGGCTGCTACGTCAGCACAATATGGAAAGGAAGTTTTACAAAAAAGTGGTCTGATTGCGTTTAGAGATGATAATGGCATTGATAATTATCGCGGCAGAATAGTATTCCCGGTACATAATCAAAGTGGTAAAATTGCAGGCTTCGGCGCAAGAATTATCAAGAGCAATGATCGGGCACCTAAGTATATAAACACACCTGAGAATGAAATTTATGTAAAGAGTAAAATATTGTATGGGGCCTGGTTAGCACGGCAGGCCATTGATAAAGCAGATGAATGTTTATTGGTTGAAGGTTACACCGACGTACTGGCTTTACACCAGGCGGGTATAGAGAATGTCGTGGCGAGTGGCGGAACATCATTAACGCCTGATCAGTTAAGACTTGTAAAAAAGTATACTAATAATCTTACAATTGTTTATGATGGCGATGCGGCCGGCATAAAAGCTGCTTTGCGTGGCTTGGATCTTGCGCTGGAAGAAGGTTTGAATGTAAGACTGGCATTAATACCGGATAATGAAGATCCTGATAGCTACATTCAAAAAACTGGTGTAGAAAATTTTAAGATTTTTATTAGAGATAATAAAAATGATTTTATCCTTTTTCAGTTGGAGCTTGCCTTAAAAGAGGCGGGCCAGGATAGTTACAAAAAATCTCTGCTTGTAAACCAGGTTGCTGAAACAATTTCTAAAATAAATAAGGTTGAAGACTTTACAAGACAGCAGGATTATATTCAAAAGACAGCATCAGTTTTAAGTATTGATGAAGCAGGGCTTCACTCACTGGTAAATAAATTTGTTCGGGAAAGAATTTTAAAGCAAGAAGGAAAAAATGTTGAGACTCAAAATTTTGAATCATCTACTCCTACGATAAATGAAAGTGATAATAAGGATGAAGCAAATGATCTTTTCAAACCGGATGAAAAGAATGAAAAAGCTTTAGTGAGAGTCTTGCTTGAATTTGGAATTAAAGAATGGGAGCCGGGACAATCTGTTGCGAATTTTATATTAAGCTCTATAGAGGAAGAAGAACTTATTGAAGATGAAAAATTGTTACACATCATTACTCTCTATAAAAATTGGTATAAAGCCGGCCAAGAACCAACTGAAAAAACGTTCTTATATTATGAAGACCAGGAATTGGCAAAAGCTGTTTTTGCCTTATTTGAATTTCCTTATGAAGTAAGCCTGGGTTGGAGTAAGCATAATGCAGAGCCTATTCCAACCCGGGAGAGTTTATACCAACAGGATGTGCTTTCTACAATAAATTATTTAAAGCTGAAGAGAATTAAGGCGATGATCTTAGTTAATCAAAAAGACATTCAGCAACATTCAGATTCTTCTGATCTTAATGAGTTAATTCAATTACACCGCCAGTTAAAGGTCATGGAAATTGAACTCACTAAGCACACTGGAACCGTGATACTTAAATAGTCTAGAAACTTAAAAAAATTATACAAGTTCCTGAACAGCAGCTTTTGCTTTCTTGGAAGGCACTAATTGCTGTAAGGCTTTTTGTTTGATGATAGCTGCATTTGCTTTTACAGCCGACGCATTGCATTTTGAGAAACTTATTGCACTCCAAACGTAGTCGAGCACTACTTGTTCCTGCATAACAAAACCCTGATTATTAATGGTGTGCCAGGTACAATCTCTATTAAGATCGCTTACAATTTTAGATGATAATTTAGGAACAGCAATCCAGAATTTTGCTTCTGAAGACAATGCCGGAAGCACCTCGGCAAGAATTGTGTTAAGTTGATTTTGATTTAAAACAAATACTAAAGCGAAATCGATCTTTTTAATTTTTAAAAGTGGAGTTACATTCTTGGCAAATGAAATTTTAGCGAACTGTTTTTCAATAGTAGAAGGAAGACCCTGAACAAGGATATTTTTCTGATTGGTTAATTGCAATTTTTCAAATAGCGAAGGCAACATAGGCTCAGTTTTAATTTAGATTAAAAATAGTTTGCAAAAATAGCAAATTACCTTGGGAAAGAGCTTTAAAATTTAATCTTGAACTTACAGCAAAAAGCCCCTCAAAGTTGAAGGGCCATTTTATAAAATTTAATTGAAATCTATTTAGTACCAACAGGCTTATAATATTTTAAAGCCTCTGGCATATAGCTTTGTAATTTCTCAATTCTTGTGGCATCAGCCGGATGTGTACTTAAAAATTCAGGAGGCTTCTGGCCACCGCCTTGTGACATTCTTGTCCAAAAAGGTATTGCCTCTTTTGGATTGTAACCCGCCATGGCAGCGAATATTAAACCAAATTTATCAGCTTCAAGTTCTTGATTTCTGGAGTTAGGTAGTAACACACCAACTTGCGCAGCCGGCGCGAAAACGTTATTAAAAATGCTGTTTGCCTGTTGATTACCCGAAGTAAAAATGTTACCGCCTAATTGTAATCCCTGTGCTAACATTGCCTGGCTCATACGCTCCTGTCCATGATGAGCTACTGCATGCGTAATTTCATGTCCAAGCACAATTGCAAGGGCTGCTTCGTTTTGTGCTACGGGTAGCAAACCTGTATATACTACAACTTTTCCACCAGGCATACACCAGGCATTTATTTCTTTATTGTCAACTAAATTAAATTCCCATTTGTAACCGGCCAGCTCTGCACTCTGACCTTTTTGTTTATAATAACTTGTTATAGCATTTGCAATTCTGCCTCCTACTCTTTTAACCATTTCCGCATCTTTACTAACAGACGAACTCACTATTTTACTTTGAGATAAAAACTGCTGATACTGCGATACAGCTTCCTGTTGTAAAGCATCTTCCGAAACAAGACTTAATTGTTTTCTACCGGTAATGGTATTAGTGGTACAGGAAGTTATAAAAATTACGCAACTCGTTACGATTAATAATGTTTTTTTCATGTTGATAATTTTTATATTGATATAAACAATTGCTGTACCAAAGTAAATCAGCGCATTTGCACAACATGAACAAAACCAGTAAAGAAGGATGTAATTAACTTTTTCCGTGACGTTTTCTATCACGAAACTTTAAGATGGGAACACGGCTTTCATTACCCTTAAGTAATCTTGAAATATTTTTTTGATGTGTAAGAACAATGAGCATGGCAACAGCTACAGCAAACACCCTGTAATACAATTCTTTTTCGTTGTAAATCCATAACACACATATTGGCAAAGCAATACCGGCAAGTATTGAACTTAGGGACACATACCTTGTTAAATAAAACACTAATAAAAAAACACCAACGCAGCTTGCTGCAACGATGGGTTGAATAGCCAGTATCATTCCGAATAAGGTTGCTACACCTTTACCTCCTTTGAAGTTTGCCCACACAGGAAAAATATGTCCAACTACGGCCGCAAGACCAAGCCCGATCATAAAATTTGTTCTATCTAACTCGTTATGAAGATAGTGCGGAAAAAAATTGTAAAGCGCTACTGCAAATATACCTTTAAGCATGTCTGCAATCATCACAATTGTACCAAAGTGAGCACCTAAAACTCTGAAGCTATTGGTAGCGCCCATGTTGCCACTTCCATAATCTCTTATGTCAATACCAAAATATTTTCTACTGATAATTAACGCCGTTGGGATAGATCCGATGAGGTATGCAAGAATTATAGAGATTGCTTCTTTCATAGCATAAATGGTAGAGCGACAAATATACAACACTTTGGCACCCAGAAATATCGTTTTGTGTTTAAGTTTTTTTGTAACCCATTAATAACCATTTGTCTTTTTGAATTTTAACGGTTTGCGTAAATGGCTTGTGTTTCAATAGATTTTCGATAATGACATCATCTTCAATTAAAAAGCCGCTTAATAATATTTGCGTGCCAGGCTTACTAATTATAAGAAGTTCCTCAATATTCTGTTGAATTACGTTGAGGCTAATATTACAAAGTATCACATCAAAAAAAATGTCTGGCGGCACAATTTCATCTTTTTTGATATCAATTTTATTACAATAATTATTTGCGATATTTTCCTTAGCATTTTCAATGCTCCAGTCATCATTATCAATAGCCACAACAGAAGCTGCACCGAGCTTTTCAGCAAGTATAGCCAGGATACCGGTACCGGTTCCAAAATCTAAAACTATTTTATTAGTAAGATCAATGTCTTTCATAGTTGAGGCCATAAGAAAAGTTGTAGCGTGGTGCCCGGTGCCGAAACTCATCTTTGGCGTGATGATTATTTCATGCTTTACGCCTGCCACCGGCTGATGAAATGATGCTCTTACTGCAACAAAATCGTCGATTATTACTGGTTCATAATTATTTTCCCACATTTGATTCCAGTTTTGAGATTGAATTACATTTTTTGTGTAGACAACATTATAAGACGTTAACGCAGCCTTTGTAATGTGTTCATCAAAGTCATCGTCATAGATGTAAGCAAGCACTTCATTTTCTGTTTCTTCAAAGGCGTAAAAATTAATATCTGCAAGATCTGAAATGAGTAAATCTTTTTGTGCTACTGAAACTTTAATACTAAGCTGAATAGTATCTTTCATAAAAAAAGCCTGTATAAAATACAAGCTTGAGATTTTATTATTTTTAAAAAAATTATGCCGGCTTAGAAGATTCAGGCTTTGGCAATAATGCTTTGCGGCTCAATTTAAACTTACCGGTTTTAGGATCTACACCAACAATTTTCACTTTAACTTTATCACCTTCATTTAATACACCGTCCATATTTTCAAGACGCTTCCACATAATTTCAGAGATATGAAGCAAGCCTTGTTTGCCCGGCATGAACTCTACAAAAGCACCAAACTCCTTAATAGATTTTACTGTAGCATCAAACACGTCGCCAACTTCAGGCACCATTACAATGCTCTTTATCCAGGCCACTGCTTTATCTAAACTTTCTTTATCAACTGAGAAAATACTTACCTCTCCGGTTTTACCTACTTCGGTAATATTAATTGTTGCACCGGTTGTTTTTTGTATTTCCTGGATGATCTTTCCGCCAGGCCCTATCACTGCACCGATAAATTCTGAATCGATGATCAGTTTCTCCATTCTAGGCGCATGCGGTTTAACATCCTCTCTGGCTTTATCAACACAGGCATACATCGCATCAAGAATTTTCAATCTGCCTTCTTTAGCCTGTTGCAAAGCCTGGCGCATCACATCCATGCTAAGGCCATCAACTTTAATGTCCATCTGTACACCACAAATGCCTTCTTTAGTGCCGGTAACTTTAAAATCCATATCACCAAGATGATCTTCATCACCGAGGATATCAGTTAGGATAGCATATTGATCGCCTTTAGATATAAGCCCCATGGCCACACCGCTTACATGCTTTTTTAGGGGAACACCGGCATCCATCAAGGCTAAAGAACCTGCGCAAACTGTTGCCATTGAGGATGAGCCATTGCTTTCCAGGATATCACTTACAACCCTGACGGTATAAGGATAATCAGTGCCAGGCATCATTTTTTTTAATGAACGCATAGCCAGGTTACCATGACCAACTTCACGGCGACCAACACCACGCATCATCTTCACTTCGCCTGTTGAAAATGGCGGAAAGTTATAATGTAATATAAACTTTGAATAATCACTTTTTGCTGCACTTTCAATCAAAAGCTCATCAAGAGGTGTTCCTAAAGTTACTGTAGTAAGAGACTGAGTTTCGCCACGTGTAAATAAAGCTGAGCCATGTGGAGAAGGTAATATGTCTGTCTCCATACTCAAATCTCTAACGTCTGTTGTTCCTCTGCCATCAAGTCTGCGCCTGTCATTCAATATCATATTTCTAACAACATGGTATTGCAGGTCATTGAAATAATGACTGATTAAACCTCTGTCTTTATCTTCAAGTTCGCCAAGATGTTTAATTAGTTCATCCTTTAGGTTTGAAAATTCACCGGCACGATAATACTTAGCTGAACCGGCTGAAGAGATCTTCAACATTGTCTCTGTGGCAAAATCAGAAATCTTTTTTTCAAGTTCCTCATTGCGGTAAGGCAATGCATATTCTCTTTTAGCTTTTGCACCGGCTTTTTCTCTTAATTCATGTTGCGCTTTAACCTGAACCTGTATAGCCTCGTGAGCCAATTCAATTGCTTTGATAAGGTCTTCTTCCTGACATTCTTTACTCTCACCTTCTACCATCATAATGTTCTTGGCAGTAGCAGCGATGATAAATTCCATATCGCTATTGGCAAGGTCTGTTCTTGTCGGGTTAACCTTCAATTGTCCATCAACCCTTCCAACTCTCACCTCAGAAATAATTTCCTGGATCGGCACGTCTGAAACAGCTAAAGCTGCAGAAGCAGCAAGACAAGCCAGCGAATCCGGCATGATTTCGCTGTCAGAAGAAATAAGACTAACTAAAACCTGTACCTCGCAATAATAATCTTCAGGAAACAAAGGTCTTAGTGCTCTGTCTATAAGCCTCGAGGTAAGTATTTCGTAATCGTTTAGTCTGGCTTCTCTTTTAAAGAAAGATCCCGGTATGCGGCCTGCTGAAGCAAATTTTTCTTGGTAATCTACTGAAAGTGGAAAAAAAGATTGCCCTTCTTTGGCTTCTTTATTGGCAACCACAGTAGCCAGTATGATGCAATTTCCACATCTCACGGTAACAGCACCATCAGCCTGGCGTGCCAGTTTACCAGTTTCCAAAGTAACCATGCGGCCATCGCCGATGTCAAAGGTTACTGATATTGGGTTTGGTATCATATATTTTTTAGTAAATTGATTAAAAAAATATCCCAACCGTTGTATGCAGTTGGGATTAGCTAATATCGTTATGAAATGATTATTTGCGAAGTCCTAACTTTTCAATGAGTGAGCGATAACCGGTCAGGTTGTGCTTACTCATGTAAGTTAATAACCTTTTACGTTTACCAACCATTTGCATTAGACCTCTTTGTGAGGAGAAATCTTTCTTGTTACCTTTTAAATGATCAGAGATATGATTGATGTTTTCTGTTAACATTGCAACCTGCGCTTCAATAGACCCGGTGTTGGTCGCACTTTGCCCAAATTCTGTAAAAATTGTAGCTTTCTTTTCCGTAGTTAAATAAGACATTCGTAAATAATTTGTTTTTCTTTTTTTATCAGTTGGCGAAGGTAGGAAAATATTTTTGAAATTTTTCTGATTGGATTCTCTAAAAAGGTCTTTCCCAACTATATACACATTCCCATTCCTGCTTTATGATTTTAATTACCAATAACTTCATAATTATGCACTGAAATAATGCAGCGATGAGTACGAAGAAAAGTTTTGCGGTGGTGGGGTGCGGTAGTATTTCAGGTAGGCATGCAGATAATATTATTACACAAGGTATCCTTAAAGCCGTCTGCGATGTTGATTTTGTAAAGGCGCAGCATCTTGCAAAAAATTACGGTGCTACACCCTATGATGCTCTGAAAGATATGTTACTTTACGAAAAGGAGTTGGATGTAGCAATTATATGTACGCCTAATGGTTTACATGCAGCTCAAACAATACTTTGTTTACATAATAAGCTAAACGTACTGTGTGAAAAACCGCTTTGCATAAAGGGCGAAGATGGCATTAATATGATCCATGCTGCGTCCATGTCAGAAAAGCAATTGTTTATTGTAAAACAGAATCGTTTTAACCGTTCCGTTCTAGACGTAAAAGCGTTGCTTTATGATAAAGGTTTGGGTAAGATCTTCAGCTTTCAAATAAACGGCTTTTGGAATCGGCCGAGGGAATATTACAGTGATTCGTGGCGAGGCTGTAAAGATCTCGACGGTGGAATCTTATATACCCAATTTAGTCATTTCATTGACCTGATGTATTGGCTGCTTGGCGATATTGCTTCAGTTGAAGCCAATATTTTTAATTATAATCATCCCGACATACAAATCGAAGACACCGTTACTGCTGTTGTAAACTTGCAAAGTGGCGCCACAGGAACCTTGCATTTTACAACTAATACTTATGGTAAGAACATGGAAGGCTCACTGACAATTTTTGGAGAAAGAGGAACAATTAAGATTGGGGGAGAATATTTAAACACCATTGAATATGCAACCGTTCGGGACAAAACTTTAATTAATGAACTACAACCAGTGCAGGCAAACGATTATGGATTTTACAAAGGCAGTATGAGCAATCATGACAAAGTCTACAATGAACTTTTTAAAGCTTTGGATGATAAGCCGCATGAGTTACCTGACATATATGATGCAGTAAAAACTGTGGAGATTATTGAAAAGATTTACGCCGCTGCTGCGAAGCATTAATTGTTATGAGGATCTACTTTACCGTGACTAATGATTTAAATTTTGATCAGCGAATGATCAGGATATGTACGTCGCTTGCTCAAAATGGATTTACTGTAACGCTGGTCGGCCGGAGAAAGAAGAATTCTGCTGTCTTATACCAACAATTATTTTCCCAACAAAGACTCAACTGTTTTTTTGAGAAGGGCAAATTGTTTTACATGGAGTATAACATCAGGCTTTTCTTTTTTTTATTAATTAGAAAAATGGATGCAGTATGCGCCATAGATCTCGATTCAATATTGCCTTGTTACTTTATATCCGTTTTAAGAAATAAAAAAAGAGTGTACGATGCACATGAATTGTTTTGCGAAATGAAGGAAATCGTTGCAAGGCCAGCTATCTATAAAACCTGGAAAAAGGTTGAAAAATTTGCTGTGCCTAAATTTTTAAAAGGTTATACAGTTAATCAATTATTAGCGGAAGAATTTAAAAAGATGTATAACGTTAATTATGATGTGATAAGAAGTATAACATTAAAGCAGCCCTTAGAAATTTTTGAAAAGAAAGAAAAATATATTTTGTACCAGGGTGCGGTGAATGAAGGACGGGGTTTTGAAATACTTATTCCGGCAATGGCTTATGTTGATTGTAAACTGATCATTTGTGGTGACGGTAATTTTATTGGACAGGCAAAACAATTAGCAATAGATCTTAATGTAGCAAATAGAGTGGTCTTTGAAGGAACGTTATTGCCTGAAGACTTAAGACAATACACATTAAATGCTTATATCGGTATTACGCTTTTTGAAAAAAATGGCCTTAGCAATTATTTGTCTCTGGCCAACCGTTTTTTTGACTATATGCACGCTGCGCTGCCACAGGTTTGCATGAATTTTCCACTATACAAAAATATTAATGATGATCTTGAAGTTGCAGTTTTAATTGATGATTTAGATGTGAAAACTGTACAGGAAGCAATAAACTATTTGTTATCTAACGCAGTTGTTTATCATGCCATCCATGAAAATTGTATCAAAGCCCGGGAAAAGTATAACTGGCAAAACGAGGAAGTAAAGCTTTTAAATTTCTATAAAACAATTGCATAAACACTTACACATTGTTTGTCTGGATGTTCCCTACCCTGCTGATTATGGTGGTGTTGTTGATCTGTTTTATAAGATTGTGGCATTGCATGCAGAAGGTATTATGATACACCTGCATTGTTTTGAATATGGCCGTGGTAAACAAATTGAACTTGAAAAATATTGCGTTGAAGTACATTACTATCCACGAAAATCATTACTTCAAAGTTTTTCTTTTAAAGTGCCGTATATCGTCAGCTCAAGACGAAATAAAATATTATTTAAAAATTTATTGAAGGATGAACATCCTATTTTATTTGAAGGTATTCATTGCACGTATTATCTTTTTCATCCAGCTCTTGCGAAAAGAAAGATGTTGGTGCGGCTGCATAATGTCGAATATCTCTATTATAAAAATCTGGCAAAAACAGCAACATCTTTTTTTAAGAAACAATACTTTTTGCTCGAGAGTAAGTTATTAAGGCAATATGAAAAAAAGGTTGCAGCAAAAGTTTTATGTATTACTGTTACAGAAGATGATAAGGAAATTTATAAAGAACAACTCGGCGCAAGATCATTGCGTTATTTACCTGTATTTATTAAAAATGAGCAGGTAGAAAGTAAAGCAGGTTATGGCAACTATTGCATTTATCATGGCAACTTATCTATAAGAGAAAATGAAAACATGGTTTTGTGGTTGATCAATAAAGTATTCAATTCAATTTCAATTCCGTTTGTAATTGCCGGAAAAAATCCGTCGGTTGCTTTGACCGAAGCTGTAAAAAGAAATAAAAATATCTGTCTTGAAGCAAATCCTTCTAACCGTAATATGCTTGATCTTATACAAAATGCCCAGATCAATGTTTTACCGGCTCAAAACTCTGCAGGTATTAAAATAAAGTTATTGAATGCTGTTTTTAACGGTAGACATTGTTTGGTTAATGCTACTGCATTTTCAGGAACTGGATTAGATGCAGTATGTGCAATGGCTGAAACACCATCAGAATTTATAAAAGCGATTGAAATGCTTTATAAACTTTCTTTTATTGAAGATGATATTCTTGAAAGACAACAAATTCTAAACGACAAGTATAATAATCGCAAGAATGCAAAAGCACTTATTCACTTAATATACTAGCATTGTCAATAACTTTTCCTCTTTCTGTTTTTACAGTTCTTGCCGGAAATTTTTTGATCACCATATAATCATGTGTAGCCATAACTACGGCAGCGCCATAGTCTTTTGAAATATGAAACAACAGATTCATAATCTCATCAGAAGTTTCAGGGTCGAGGTTTCCTGTCGGCTCATCAGCTAAAATAAGTTTAGGAGAATTTAAAAGTGCCCTGGCAATATCAACACGTTGCTGTTCTCCGCCACTCAATTCAAAAGGCATTTTAAAACCCTTTGTTTTTAAACCAACTTTATCAAGCACATCATCAATTTTTTCGTTCATCAGCTTATCATCTTTCCAGCCGGTTGAACGTAGAACAAACTTCAAATTATCGTTTACATTTCTGTCAGTCAGCAATTGAAAATCCTGAAAAACCACGCCAAGATTACGTCTCAGGTAAGGCACTTTCTTCCAGTCCATCTCTTTAAGATTATAACCAACCACTGTGCCTTCACCTTCTCTCAAGGTTAAATCGCCATATAAAGTTTTTAATAAACTTGATTTACCCGAACCTGTTTTGCCAACCAGGTAAACAAATTCTCCTCTACCAACTTCTATATTAATATCGCCAAGTATTAGTGATTGAGCCTGGTAAACATTTGCGTTTTTTAGTTCAAGAATTGGTTCGGGCATTCTACAATGTTTTGGTACAAAGGTAATCGGTGATATTTAAAGTATAATCGTCAACATCTATGTGTAAATGATTGAACTATCAGCCGTGAGAATAGTCAGTTTTTTCGCTGCAGTATCCTCTACTCTGCCAATAATCCTGGCTTCAATGTTGAAGCTTTTGGCTTCTGCGATTATCGTTTCAGCAAAGGTTTCGCTTGTATATATTTCCATTCTGCAACCCATATTAAACACCTGGTACATTTCACGATCATCTGAACCGCTTGATTGTTTTATTAATTTAAATATTGGTGGAGGGTCGAATAGATTGTCTTTAATCACTGCTGTATTATCGGGTATAAACTTTAAGCATTTGGTTTGCCCGCCGCCGCTGCA
>JBDSRT010000228.1:0-5525 GCA_039929165.1 Ginsengibacter sp. | reverse complement strand
GCTAATAGTTTCAAAAGGATCAACCACATTGCCTATCCTTTTGCTCATCTTATTGCCGTCCTTATCAAGCACAAACCCATTACTTACTACAGTTTTGTAGGCAACGCTATCAAAGAGTAAAACCGCTAAGGCATGTAACGTGTAGAACCAGCCGCGGGTTTGATCGATACCTTCAGCGATAAAATCAGCCGGAAAGCTTTTTTCAAAGGTTTCTTTATTTTCAAATGGAAAATGCCATTGGGCGTAAGGCATGGCACCACTGTCAAACCAAACATCTACAAGGTCAGACACTCGTTTCATTGGCAAGCCGCCGTCACTTACCAGCGTAATATCATCTACGTAAGGCTTATGAAGATCTAGTTCTCGTGAAGCGAAAGCAGCGTTTGTTCCGGCACCCAAAATATCATTTGCTTTGGCAACTTCATTTTTGAGCTCTTCGATAGAGCCGATACATTTCTGGTCTTCGCCACTATCCGTGCGCCATATTGGTAAAGGTGTGCCCCAATACCTGCTGCGGCTTAAATTCCAATCCACCATATTTTCCAGCCAATTACCAAAACGGCCTGTACCGGTTGAAGCCGGTTTCCAGTTGATGGTTTTGTTTAACTCAGCCATCCGCTCTTTTACAGCAGTAGTTTTTATAAACCAGGCATCAAGCGGATAATAAATAATTGGTTTATCGGTTCGCCAGCAATGAGGATAATTATGCTCATATTTCTCTACTTTGAAAGCCCGGTTTTCTTTTTTAAGTTTTACACTAATGTCAATATTTACATCAACATACTCAGGATCGTTGCGATAGTCTTTCACAAAGCGTCCGCTAAATTCCCCTACGCCATCGCTAAATTTCCCTTCCCTATCAACCAGCGTGAGTATGCCCAGGTTATTTTTTTTCCCGGCTTTGAAGTCATCAGCACCAAAAGCCGGAGCAGTATGTACAATCCCAGTTCCGTCTTCTGTAGTTACAAAATCACCTGTAATTACTTTAAAAGGTTCTGCAGCTGGCGTGGTTTCGCGAATCTTTTGAATTGTATTTGCTTCTGACGGAAGCAATTGTTCATAAGTGCAGCCGGCAATTTCTTTGCCTCTAAAAATCGTTAATATCTTCCAGGGAATAATTTTATCCCCCGGTTTATAAGTAATGAAATCTTCGTCGCTTGGCTCCCCTTTAAAATAATTTTTTACTAGAGGTTGGGCAAGGATGACGTTAACAGGCAAAAATGTATATGGATTAAAAGTTTTCACAATAGCGTAGTCTATATTTGGCCCCACGGTTAAGCCAAGGTTTGAAGGTAGTGTCCAGGGAGTTGTCGTCCAGGCCAAAAAGAAAATGTCATTAGTAGTTAATTCATTATGATCAAAGCTTTTAAACCAATGACTAGTTGCGTATGAGTTATGAGCCGCCCTGAACATAGCAACAATGCTGGTATCTTTTACATCTTTATAAGTTCCCGGTTGGTTTAATTCATGAGAACTTAGACCGGTGCCTGCTGCAGGCGAATAAGGTTGTATGCTGACATCTTCGTATAAAAATCCTTTTTTGTATAATTCACTTAAACACCACCAAAGCGATTCTATGTAATTATTTTCAAAAGTGACATAGGGATTTTTGAGGTCTACCCAATACCCCATTTTTGTGGTTAATTCGTCCCATCTATCTTTAAATCTCAGCACTTCCTTACGGCAAACCTTATTATATTCCTCAACTGAAATTTTTACCCCAATATCTTCTTTTGTAATACCCAACAACTTTTCCACCCCCAGTTCAATTGGTAAACCGTGGGTATCCCAACCGCCTTTGCGATTAACCAGAAAACCTTTCATGGTTTTATATCTACAAATCAAATCTTTAAGTGTTCTTGATATTACGTGATGTATGCCTGGCATGCCATTGGCACTTGGCGGTCCTACAAAAAAAACGAAAGGCTTAGCGCCGTTTCTTATGGCAACACTTTCTTCAAAAGTTTGATTATGATTCCATACGCTCAAAACGTCTTCCGCTATTTTAGGCATATTTAGCTGCTCAAATTCCGTGTAGCGCTTCGCCATAACATCCTGATTAAAAATAAGTGTGCAAAGTTACTGATAAGCCTTTAGACTCAAGCTATAACGACAAATGATAACCGGTTCGCTATTTTTTATCAACGAAATTCTTAGTTGGCATAAAATTGGAAACACTATCAGTGAATGACTAAGCGATTTATTTTGCTTATGCCGTTGCTAACCGTAACACCTTCTAAATTGAATGATTAGGCTTGCATTGCAGCATAGTTCATAATTAAAAGGTATTTGAAATAGCTGCTGTAACTAGCGGCTATTTTTTATTAGTGAAATAAAAGCTCGCAGGGCTTTAAGCCAGTATGCTTTTTAAAGGCAGTAGAAAAGTGTGATATATAAGAATAGCCTAATAAGTTGGATACATCGGTAACACTTAAGCCTTTTTCGTAGAGGAGATATTTGGCGTGTTCCATACGCTGACTTTGGAAAAAATCAAAGATTGTAGTGCCAAACATTTCCTTAAAGCCTTTCTTGAGATAACATTCATTTATAGCTACTTTACGGCTTAACTCCTTGATCGTGAGCGGCTCACTTATGTGCTGCAATAATATTTCCCTTGCCTTTAATATTTTTTCGCGATCGTTTTCGTTGGCAAGAAACTTACAATTAAAAGTTTCTTCTTTGTCACCGGCCATACATTCCATGCTATACAGCAAAAGCATTTGCGTCTGTGCATTTATAAAGATATTTTCAAGACTATCGGAGTAAGAGTGATTTAAAAGGGATTCCAGCACAAGTCTCGTTCTGCCACACAGCGGCAAAATTTTATAAAACGAACTGGTGTGTTTGAAGTTTAAAATGTCTTCAGAAAAAGTACTGTGCTTAACCGCTTTTACAAATTGTGAAAGGTGAGCCGGGGTAAATTTTAAACTGACAATATCGATGCAATCGATTTTTTCAGTACACTTTTTCTGGACGTTAGCTTTGCAAAAATTGCATTTACCTTCTTTCTGATTGCAGTAAGTATTGCCCGAAATACAAAAACGCAGCTCTAAATAATTTTCAACAGGATGCTTTTTAGACACATGGTAATTTAATATACCTGTATCATCAATCAGCGGCCGCTCCTTTTTCAATCTTTTGATAGTATATTGAACTGAGCCTGGAATTTGACGATCCTTTTCCTGCAAAACCACCAAAGTATCACTTAATACCGCTGTGTTAAAAGCCATAGAAAGAATGTCAATTTCAGTTTGCATTGGCTGCAAATATAACTTGGCGCTACACATTAAAAATTTTGTAATTAAAAGATGACAGTGCAATGTTTCGATTTCAAGATCTTAGTATGTAAAAAATGTGTATAAACACGGGGCTGTACGAACGTATCTTTAGGTGATTGCTGGACAAAATGTTACCTTTGAGCCATAAGATTACATATTTTAGAATTTAAATTTTATAATGGATATAAGCACGCTAGAATTGGAAGAAGTAGATATTAATGGATACGGTGCTGACAGCATCCAGGTGTTGGAAGGACTTGAAGCAGTTAGAAAAAGACCTGCGATGTACATTGGTGATATCGGAAATAAAGGCCTTCACCACCTTGTTTACGAAGTAGTAGATAACTCAATAGATGAAGCTCTTGCTGGCTATTGTAACAATATAACCGTCACAATCAACGAAGATAATTCCGTAACCGTTGAAGATGATGGGCGTGGCATCCCAACGGGAATGCATACAAAAGAAAACCGCAGTGCACTGGAAGTGGTAATGACAGTTTTGCACGCAGGAGGGAAATTTGATAAGAATACGTACAAAGTTAGTGGCGGTCTGCATGGCGTGGGTGTGAGTTGCGTAAATGCATTAAGTTCAAAATTGCATGTAACCGTTAACCGCGATGGTAAAGTATTTGAACAGGAATATCACACTGGCATTCCAAATTATCCGGTTAGAGAAATAGGAAAAAGTGACACAACAGGTACTAAAGTTCAGTTTTGGCCCGATGCATCAATTTTCATTGTTTCTGTTTACAACAGGGAAATATTAGAAGGCCGTTTAAGAGAATTATCGTTCCTCAATAAAAAAATCAATATCATTCTTTATGATCTTAGAGAACTAGATGATGATGGCAAAACGTATTCAAAAACGTTTTACAGCGAGGGCGGGATAGTGGAATTTGTTGAGATGCTGGATAAAAACGGTAACCGACATCCGCTTTTGCCAACTGTAATTTATTGCGACAGTCATGATTCATTATCAAATGTTGCCGTGGAGGTAGCCTTGGTTTATAACACAGGTTACCAGGAGCATTTATTTAGCTACGTAAATAATATTAATACAATTGAAGGCGGTACACATGTGGCTGGTTTTAGACGTTCAATAACCAGGGTTTTTAAAAGCTACGGTGAAAAAGAAGGCATGTTTGAAAAAGCCAAAGTTGAAATTGAAGGTGATGATTTTAGAGAAGGTCTAAGTGCAGTTATTTCGGTTAAAGTGCCTGAACCACAATTTGAAGGCCAGACAAAAACCAAGCTGGGTAATAGTGAAGTCTCAGGGGTAGTTGATACCACATTAAGCAGGGTGCTTACTGCCTATCTTGAAGAAAACCCTAAAGATGCCAAGACCATAATTCAAAAAGTAATATTGGCTGCGCAGGCCAGGGCTGCTGCCAAAAAGGCCCGTGAAATGGTTCAGCGAAAAAGTGTACTTACTGGTGGTGGATTACCTGGGAAGCTGGCTGATTGTTCTGACAAAGATCCTTTCCGTTGCGAATTATTTCTCGTGGAAGGTGATTCAGCCGGTGGAACGGCTAAGCAAGGTAGAGACAGAAGCTTTCAGGCAATTCTACCGTTGAGAGGTAAAATCCTCAATGTTGAAAAAGCAATGGAACATAGGATTTATGACAACGAGGAGATACGAAATATGTTTACTGCGCTGGGAGTTAAGATTGGTACTCTGGAAGATCCGAAAGCTTTGGATATATCAAAACTGAGATACCATAAGCTCATTATCATGACGGACGCTGATGTTGATGGAAGCCACATCGCTACGTTAATTCTCACCTTCGTGTTTCGATATATGAAAGAGTTAGTAGAACAGGGATATGTTTATATAGCTCAGCCACCATTATATCTATTAAAAAAAGGTAAAGATCAGGCTTATGCCTGGGATGAGGCTGACCGTAAAGCCTGGATTGAAAAGGTAGCTAATGGTAAAGAAGATAGCGTGAACATCCAACGATATAAGGGTTTAGGTGAAATGAACTCTGAGCAATTATGGGAAACTACAATGGACCCATTAAGGCGAACTTTGAAACAGGTAACTATTGACAGTGCTGCCGAGGCAGACAGAGTATTCAGCATGCTAATGGGAGATGAAGTTCCGCCAAGACGTGAGTTTATAGAAAGCCATGCTAAATATGCCAGGATTGATGTATAAAATCTTTTATTACTGTCACTAATGGCTTGTCATGCTAAAAAATTATAAGTAAAATAGGTGGAAAAAACTAAATTTGAACCAATGACCAT
>JBDSRT010000227.1:0-4279 GCA_039929165.1 Ginsengibacter sp. | reverse complement strand
AATTTACAGGGACAGCCGGTCAAAGTTTTGGGGCTTTCAATACAAAAGGGATAACACTCGAAATCGAAGGCGATTCAAATGATTATTTTGGAAAGGGATTAAGCGGCGCAAGACTTATCATTTACCCCTCAAAATTTTCTAACTATGTACCGGAAGAAAATATCATCATTGGCAACGTTGCTTTCTATGGTGCCACTTCCGGTGAAGCCTTTATAAGAGGAAAAGCTGGAGAAAGGTTCGCTGTTAGAAATTCTGGCGCAAACGTCGTTGTTGAAGGAATTGGAGACCACGGCTGCGAGTATATGACCGGCGGAATAGTTATTATTCTTGGTGAAACAGGAAGAAACTTTGCTGCAGGCATGAGCGGGGGTATTGCTTATGTGTATGATGTAAGCAGTAAGTTCAAGGCCCAATGTAACATGGAGATGGTTGAATTTGATGAACCGGAACCGTTAGATGTTACTTTTTTAAATGAAATGATCTCACGCCATTATAGCTATACCAAAAGCTCTGTTGCAGGATTTGTACTTGATGATTTTGAAAATCAGTTGAAAAACTTCGTAAAAGTTTTTCCAAAAGACTACAAGAAAGCATTATCTAAACAAGGCCAGGCATTGGTTAATGCCGGCATTTAAGTTTGTGTTTACTAAATAAAACAACTGATTCATGGGTAAGGATACTGGATTTTTGGAGTTTACGAGAGAGTTGCCAAAAAAGAGAGCACCGCAGGAAAGAATTAATGACTACAGTGAATTTATTGAAAGATATACTGATGAAAAACTTAACCAACAGACCAGCCGTTGTATGGATTGCGGCATACCGTTTTGCCATAATGGTTGTCCTTTAGGCAATATAATTCCTGAATTTAACGATGCTGTTTATCGCAAAAGCTGGAAGGAAGCTTATGAGATTTTAGCTTCCACAAATAATTTTCCTGAATTTACCGGGAGGATTTGCCCTGCACCATGTGAGACAAGTTGTGTTTTAGGTATTAACCAGCCAGCTATTACAATTGAAGAAATAGAAAAACATATCATCGAAATTGCGTTTGACAAAGGGTTTGTTCAACCAAAAGTTCCAAACATCCGCACAGGAAAAAAAATAGCTGTGATCGGTTCTGGTCCGGCAGGCCTGGCTGCCGCGGCCCAGTTAAATTATGCCGGGCACACTGTTACTGTTTTTGAAAGAGATGAAAAACCCGGCGGTTTACTAAGGTTTGGTATCCCGGATTTTAAGCTTGAAAAATGGGTGGTGGAAAGGAGAATAAAAATCATGGAGGAAGAGGGCGTTGTGTTTCGTTGCTCCGCTAATGTTGGTGTCAATGTAAATGTCAACGACATATTAAGAGAAAGCCATGCTATTGTACTTGCCGGTGGTTCTACTATTCCAAGAGATTTAAATATTGAAGGGAGACAATTAAAGGGTGTCCACTTTGCCATGGATTTCTTAAGTCAACAAAACAAAAGAGTATCAAATATTAATTTTCATGATGATGATATTTTTGCCACCGGTAAAAATGTAATTGTGATTGGCGGTGGAGATACGGGTAGCGACTGCGTCGGTACGTCTAACCGTCACAAAGCAAACTCCGTTACACAATTTGAACTTTTAGGAAAGCCGCCGGAAGGCCGGACAACATTAATGCCATGGCCAACCTTTCCAATGACGTTGAAAGTTACCTCTTCACATGAGGAAGGCGCAGAAAGGCATTGGTCAATTTCTACCAAAAGATTTATCGGTGATGAATCAGGCAATCTCAAAAGCCTCCAGGTAATTGATTTAGAATGGAAAGTAAATGACGGGGGACGAGCTCATTTTACAGAAGTTCCAGGTTCAGAACGTGAACTGCCATGTGAGCTTGCCTTACTTGCTATGGGCTTTATTCATCCGCAACATCAGGGTTTGTTACAACAAATTGGGATAGACCTTGATGAAAGAGGTAATGTGAGGGCCACTGAAGAAAGTTATAAAACAAACATTTCAAAAATATTTACCGCCGGTGATATGCGCAGGGGTCAATCATTAGTGGTTTGGGCGATTTCCGAAGGTCGTGAATGCGCACGGCAGGTTGACCAGTTCCTCATGGGCAATTCTCTTCTGGAATCGAAAGATAAAAATCTTTTAGTTTAACTCCCAGGTAGCCAATTACGGTGTTTGACATATAATTTTATAATAATATTTGTCAAATCTTTTCCACAAAATTTTATTAATAATCCACATCAAAGGGGTAATGTCTTATCGTACAATAGTTTATAGATATACTAGAAACATATTAAATTATATTATATGTATTATTATTTTGCTAGATTAGGCAGTTTATGATTATTTTTGGCTTGAATCAATAAACTACTGTTATGAAAAAAATCTCAACTGGCAAAGCTTTGCCTTTTATCGTACTAATGGTTGTAGCAATTGCTGCGCTGTTTGTACCAAGCCTTGAAGCTTTTAACGATGATGGTAAATATAGTACTTCAGATATTGCCTGGATTATTGTCGCTACTGCCCTCGTGTTCCTTATGACTCCCGGTTTGGCTTTCTTTTATGGTGGTATGGTGCACCGTAAAAATGTATTGTCTACAATGATGAAGAGTTTTGTAGCCACAGGTATTGTAAGCATTCTATGGGTAACCGTTGGTTATAGCCTATGTTTTGGTGAAACCATTGGAGGATTTATAGGTAATCCTACTACTCACTTATTTTTTAAAGGAATGGCATCTGGTGCGCCCTGGAGTCTTGCCCCAACAATTCCCATTACTTTATTTGCCTTATTCCAGTTGATGTTTGCCGTTATTACGCCAAGCCTGGTAGTTGGCGCAGTTGCTGAAAGAATTCGTTTTGCATCTTATACATTATTTATTGTACTTTTTAGTCTTTTGGTATATGCACCTCTAGCACATTGGACATGGAGCCCCGAAGGTTTCCTGTTTAAAATGGGTGTTCTTGATTTTGCCGGAGGAACTGTTGTACATATTTCTGCGGGTATGGCTGCTCTTGCCGGAGCATTGGTTCTAAAACGCAGGCAGGTACACATTGATAATAAAGAAATTCCACCTGCAAATATTCCTTATGTATTAATAGGTACAGGGTTACTCTGGTTTGGCTGGTTTGGCTTTAATGCAGGTTCTGCTTTAGGATCAAATGCTTTAGCTGTTTCCGCTTTTGCCACTACTAATACAGCAGCAGCGGCAGCCGGTCTGTCCTGGATGTTTTTTGATGTACTTAAAGGCAAAAAGCCATCTGTACTTGGATTTTGTATTGGTGCGGTAGTCGGTCTTGTAGCTATTACACCTGCAGCGGGTTTCGTAGCTATTCCACAAAGTATTTTTATTGGGGCAGTTGCTGCAATCATTTCAAATGTTGCAGTGTATTATAAATCAAAATCGATACTTGACGACACTTTAGACGTATTCCCTTGCCATGGTGTAGGCGGAATTGTAGGGATGATCATGACCGGAATCTTTGCAACAAAAACTGTGAATGGCGCCGGTAATGACGGTCTGTTCTATGGTAACCCGGAGTTCTTTTTTACCCAACTAAAAGGTCTCGCCATTGTGGTTGCTTACAGCTTTGTTGTATCATGGTTGATATTCAAATTCATTAATCTTATCATGCCTATCCGGGTAAGTGTTGCAGATGAAGAACTTGGTCTTGATGCTTCTCAGCACAATGAAAAGTATATGCAGGGTACGCTTCTTGTTAAAAATAGCAACGGGGCTTTAACAGCAGAAGAAAAAGGTATAGCTGAAACGATGAACTACTGATAATAGCTCATCAGCCATACCTTTTATTTTAAATCATAAAACCAAAACAATGTTAAGAAAAATTTTAACAACAGCTACAGCTTTGTGCATACTTGTTAGCATTATTTCAGCTCAAACGGTCACCGATACTACGACAATGGTGACAATTAAAGAGACTAAAACAGATACAACCGTACCTGAGACCAATACATGGCCAACGATAACCGGTTCTTTAGATGTATATTATAGATACAATTTTTCAGACCCTAAATCCGGAACTTTAAACAACTTTACAAGTTTCACTAACTCGCAAAATACATTTCAACTTGGTATGGCGAGCGTTAAAGTTGATCAAAGCTTAGGGAAAGCAAGCGCCACGGTCGATTTGGGCTTTGGAACCAGAGCAGAAGAATTCTCTTATGGAGATCCTTCGCATTCTACATTATTCGCCGTAAAACAAGCTTATCTAAGTTATGCTGTTAGCGAAAAATTTAAATTGACAATGGGTAAATGGGCAACTCATGTTGGCTATGAATTGG
>JBDSRT010000226.1:0-3340 GCA_039929165.1 Ginsengibacter sp. | reverse complement strand
GGTATAAAACCATTACTTCTCTTTAAATCATCAGCCATTTGCTTTGGGTTGAAGATAAGAGCCGTATATAAAAATGTAAAGCCTATTACACAAGTGGAATACACCAACATATACACAACATTAGTATGATCAGTAAAATAAGATACCCACCCGGAACCGCTTGTTTGAAAGCCCTGAAAGATAGTGGGCAAAAATAAGATAGCCTGCGCAAAAATGATAGGCATTACACCTGCAGCATTCACCTTTAACGGCAGAAACTGGCGTGCGCCACCAAATTGCCTGTTACCAACAATTTGCTTGGCATAGTTTACAGGAACTTTTCTCACCCCTTGCACCAATACAATAAGGCCAAGGATAATTGCAATTAATACAGCAATCTCAATTAAGAATATTAACAAGCCACCGCCGCCACGTGTTTGTTTAGCATAGAATTCCTGCATAAATGCCTGCGGAAGTCTGGCCAAGATACCAACCATTATAATTATTGATGTACCGTTTCCTAAACCCTTATCAGTAATTTTTTCACCTAACCACATTACGAATAAAGTACCTACTGTTAGTATAATAACTGTTGAGGCATAAAAATAGGGTGAGTAGGCAGGCAGTAATGCTTCCGCGTTTGTATTCTTTAAATAAGAGATGTAAGCCACAGCCTGGAATGCTGTTACCAACACCGTCAAATATCTTGTCCACTGGTTAATTTTCTTACGGCCACTATCTCCTTCCTTCTGAATCTTTTGAATCTTAGGGACAAGAATAGTCATCAATTGCATAAAAATTGATGCAGAGATGTACGGCATGATACCTAAGGCAAAAATAGATGCCTTGGAAAAGGCACCTCCAACAAATGCATCCAATAAACCCAGCATACCTGAACTGGTGCTGTTTTCAAGAGTGGAAAGCTGATTAGGATCTATACCGGGAAGTACTATATGAGAACCGAGACGGTAAACAAGTATCAGGAGTAATGTTGTTACAATCTTATTGCGAAGTTCTTCTATACTCCAGATGTTCTTAATTGTTTTAATAAATTTCTTCACAGATGAAACAACATTTTATAGATGACCAGTAATCAAAGCCGGAACAAAAGTACTAATTTACTATTTCAACTTTACCACCTGCAGTTTCAATTGCAGATTTAGCTTTTTCGCTGATGGCATTTACTTTAAAAGGTATTATAGTTTTTAATTCACCATTACCTAAAATCTTTACTCTATCAGTCTGGCTGATTAGGTTATTAGTGTATAAGCTTTCAAGACTGAATTCTGTAAGCGTATGCTTTTCAACCAACTGATCTATTTGGCCAAGATTGAACACTTTATATTCTATGCGATTGATATTTTTGAAGCCACGTTTTGGCAAACGTCTTTGAATTGGCATCTGGCCACCTTCGTGAGCCATTTTAATTTTGTAGCCTGCACGGCTTTGTCCGCCTTTGTTACCTTTTGTAGATGTACCACCCTTACCGGACGCTTCACCACGACCAATTCTTTTTTCTTTGTGAACTGACCCTTTCGCTGGTCTTAGACTGTGTAAATTCATGTACTTGTTTTTTACTAACGCCCCGGTACAGGGAGCTCGCTTTAAATAATTAGGCTATTTCTTCAACTTTAATAAGATGATTCACCTTTTTAATCATGCCCAAAACCGCCGGTGTAGATTCCACTTCTTTGGAGGCATTTAGCTTCTTTAACCCTAAAGCCTGTAAAGTAAGCTTTTGACGCTCTGACCTGTCAATGCCACTTTTAATCTGGGTTACTTTTAGTTTCATGCTTATATTTTGAAATGTCTTAGGGGATAAATCACTATCCGTTGAAAACTTTTTTTAATGAAATATTTCTTGTTTTTGCTACACTAATCGGTTCACGTAATGTTGCCAAAGCTTTTACTGTAGCTTTTACCACGTTATGTGGATTTGCCGAGCCGAGAGATTTTGCAAGAACGTCGGTGATACCTGCGCTTTCCAAAACTGCTCTCATACTACCTCCGGCAATAACACCAGTACCCTGAGCAGCTGGCTTTATCAACACTTTTGCCGCCCCTTCCTTAGACAATTGCTCATGCGGAATAGTGCCATGCATAATAGGCACTTTAATGAGACTTTTTTTGGCATCATCAATACCTTTTAGTATAGCTTCCTGAACCTCTTTAGCCTTACCCAAGCCCTGGCCAACAACCCCATTGCCGTCACCGACTACCACTAAAGCAGAAAAGCTAAATGCCCTACCGCCTTTTGTTGTTTTAACTACACGGTTAATTGCAACAACTTTTTCTTTCAATTCAAGTTCCGCACCTTTAACTCTTGTTGTATTTGATCTTATCATTATAAACGTTTCTTAGTATTATTATTTATGATAGTTAAAACTTAAGACCACCTTCCCGTGCACCTTCAGCTACAGCCTTTACACGACCGTGATAAATATATCCGCCTCTATCAAAAACAACATCACTTATCCCTAACTCAGTTGCTTTTCGGGCAACTGCGGCACCAACCAATTTGCTCTTTTCAACTTTATTAACTTTTTGAGCAACTATATCTTTTTCACGGCTTGATGCAGCTGCAATAGTATTCCCATTTTCATCATCTATCAGCTGTGCATATATTTCCATGTTGCTACGGAAAACGCTAAGTCTAGGCTTACTGGCAACTCCACTTATTTTTTTTCGGATGCCGTATCTTATTTTCCGTCTTGCGCTACTTTTAGAATCCATTATATTAGTTTTTAAACCTGATTCCAACCAGGTTATAATTAATGCTTATTTACCTGCGGACTTACCAGCTTTTCTTCTTAATATTTCACCAACAAATTTTACACCTTTGCCCTTGTATGGTTCAGGTTTTCTCAGGCTGCGGATCTTGGCAGAAACCTGCCCGAGCAATTGTTTATCTATGCTCTCTAAAGTAATGATTGGGTTTTGTCCTTTTAATTGTTCAGTTGTAACCTTTAATTCTTTAGGAATTTCAAAAACAATATTGTGAGAATATCCTAAAGACAGATCTAAAAGGTTTCCCTGGTTCGACGCTTTATAACCAACACCAACCAACTCAAGCTTTTTTGTATAGCCTTCTGTAACACCCTTAACCATATTGCTGATTAATGAACGATACAAACCGTGCATAGCTTTATGCCTGATTTGATCTGTAGGTCTTTGAAGAACCACTGTATCGCCGGTAACTTCTAACTTAATATCAGAATCAACAGCTTGTTTAAGTTCGCCTTTCGGCCCTTTTACAGTAATGATATTATCCTTGCCCACACTTACGTCTACGCCGTTTGTGATGGTTACAGGATTCTTTCCAATTCTAGACATTATCTGTTGTGTTTAAATTATTCTGTTT
>JBDSRT010000225.1:0-3562 GCA_039929165.1 Ginsengibacter sp. | reverse complement strand
AACAAATTTCATAACTCTCACTTTTTTTTGCCAGTTCAGGATAACCAAAATCATGAGCCATTTGCCTGATATCTGTTTTATGATAAGTGCCTAAAGGCAAAATAGTACGTTGCAAAAGATCTTGCTGCAACCCCCATAATACGTAGCTCTGATCTTTACTGTCGTCAATGCCTTTGCGTATAAAATGTCGTGAATTTGTATGTTGATGTACCTGGGCATAATGGCCGGTAGCTATAAAATCACAGCCTAAAGCATCGGCTCTTTTTAAGAGTGCCCGCCATTTAATGTGCGTATTGCACATTACACACGGGTTTGGCGTACGGCCTGCCATATATTCTTCCACAAAATTATCAACAACAAAACTTCCGAATTCATCTCGGATATCCAGTATAAAATGCGGAAAACCATGCTGCACTGCCGCCGCCCTCGCATCATTAAAACTATCAAGATTGCAACAGCCCGTTTCTTTTTTAGAAGTGCCTCCACTGGTAGCATAATCCCATGTTTTCATAGTAATGCCAACCACCTCATAACCCTGCTCATTTAACATAAGCGCTGCTACGGTACTATCTATACCGCCGCTCATTGCCACTAAAACTTTGCCGTGCCTGCTCATGATTTATTTAAGTGTGCAAAGATAAGCTGATTTAAACTGCTGAATTGTTGTGGAAGAGTCAGGATTTCTGTTTTAAGATCCAGCCATTTTCTCCCGACTGTGTGGTTATGTAAGAGTAGTTAGAAAAAAAAGCCAGAACATTCACTTTTACTCCGGGCATTAAAGTTTTTTTTAAGAAAGATGTTAAATCTGCATTTGAATAAAGCGTTTGGGCCACTTTTATAGTTTGTTTTGTCAGAACTTTTTGGACAGGAATGGCATCACTTGCCTTTACAAAACCTATAGCGCCGTCAGGAAACGATGATCTAAACTGATTGGCCGTAACAGCTTCAGGAATAAACAGAGAATTCTCAGGAATCATCTTATAGTCAATTTGTGGTGGCGATGTTTTATAGATTCTTGCAGCTTTAATAGTGCGCATTGGCTTTTCAATAAGAGTAAGTGGCGCAATTATTTTGGCAAATGATCTTAGGTCCTGCTTTACAAAATTGATGGGATCAATAGCGCCTGAAAAAGTATAAATGCCGAAGTGCAAATGCGAAGGTGTAAACTGCGCATTACCTGTTTTACCGGTTAAGCCGATAACATCGCCGGTTTTTACTTTTTGTCCCTGTGTAACCAACTGCGTATCTAAGTGCGCATAATACACATTATAATTTGTATGATCAAGCCGCATGAAGATGACTTTGCCACCAAGTTTATTTTCGCCAACATTTGAAATTGTGCCATCCGCAATGGCAACAGCTTCGGATCTAAAAGGCGCAAAAATATCTATGCCTTCATGGCTGCGCTGTCCGTTATCCCGGCCTGCGCCATAATAACTGCCTATGTTACTTTTAACTTTTGGTGAAATCGGAAAGGCTAAAGAGGGGCCTGTATTGATCTTCATGGTGTATTCACCTTCTTTGAGTAATTCAGATTGTAACCTTAATACCAGGCTGTCATCCTGTTCAGCAACGTAAGTGATCATATATGAAACTGTATCGGCAGCAGTTATTAACTCCGGCGATTTTCCAATGGTCGATTTCCATAATTCAAGGTAGAGGTTGAAATTTTGATCCGGTTTTTTGCTTAACTCAATGGTCACTTTTTCACCACGTTTAACTATAAACTTTAAACCAATTGAATTTACTTTATCTGGCGCAAAGTAGCCAGTTTCCATGTAAGGCAACTGGATGTATAGCGGAGTGCTGAGTGTAAGTTCTGCGGCTTTAAACCAGGCCGCACCTAAGGATGTTTCTTTTAGCCCCGCGTCCTCAATTTTTTTACTGTATTGTTCATGTGGCGTCTTTTTTTTGAACAAGCCTGGTCCGGGAGAACTACAGGATATCATAATCGCAAATACTGGAAGAAAAAATGTGACATAACGTAAAGACATAGCACTGCAGGTTCAAATACTATTCCATTAGAAAACTTGTCAGACGGTATTAATGTCAATTATTTTAAAAAATTGGATTTATGGCTTTTACTAACTTGCATACATGCAGCAATATTTAAACCTTCTTGAACATATTATTAATAGTGGTATAGATAAAAGTGACCGAACAGGAACGGGCACAAGAAGTGTTTTCGGTTACCAGTGCCGGTTTGATCTTAATGATGGATTTCCGTTAGTAACTACTAAAAAACTGCATGTAAAAAGTATTATTTATGAATTGCTCTGGTTTTTAAAAGGTGATACCAATATTAAATATTTATCAGAACATGGTGTAAGAATATGGGATGAATGGGCTGATGAAAATGGAAATCTCGGACCGGTTTATGGGAAACAATGGCGGAGTTGGCAAGGTGCTGATGGCAAAGTAGTAGACCAGATCAGTGAGTTGATTCAACAATTAAAATCTAACCCGGATAGTAGACGTTTAATTGTAAGTGCCTGGAATGTTGGCGAGTTGCCAGAAATGAAATTGATGCCATGTCATTGTATGTTCCAGTTTTATACTTCGCCGCCGGACATGAGCGGCAAACGGAAATTATCCTGCCAATTGTATCAGCGAAGCGCAGATGTGTTTCTCGGCGTTCCGTTCAATATTGCATCTTATGCGTTATTGACTTTGATGATTGCGCAGGTTTGCGACATGCTTCCCGGCGAATTCATTCATTCATTTGGCGATGTACATTTATATAATAATCATTTTGAACAGGCACAACTTCAACTTACAAGGACACCATTTCAATTGCCACAAATAAAGCTGAATAAAGACGTCAATAACATTTTTGATTTTACTTATAGTGATTTCGAACTAATTAATTATCAAAGTCATCCTTCAATAAAAGCTGCAGTAGCAGTGTAGTATTCATTCCTGAAGATCATTTATGACACATACTGATAGCAAAGCAAATAACAACTCTATTGAATTTGCTCACATGGTTGCCGCGTCGACAAATAATGTGATCGGAAAGAATAATCAGTTGCCGTGGAAACTGCCAAACGATTTTAAATATTTCAAAAATAAAACGTGGGGCCTTACAGTGATAATGGGTAGAAAAACCTACGAGTCATTACAAAAGCCATTGCCCGGCAGATATAATATCGTGATCACCAAAAACGAGGATTGGTCTGCAGAAGGCGTTACAGTAGCGCATACGTTGCAAGATGGTTTATCAAAAGCAAAAGAAACTGATTGCAAAAAAGTTTTTATTATTGGTGGTGCTGAAATTTTTAAGCAAACCATTAATACTGTTGATACAATCTATATAACAAGAGTTGAAGGTGAATTTGAAGGTGATGCGTTTTATCCTGCATTAAATTTTGATGAATGGGAAATGATCTCAGAAGATGAGCATCAAATGGATGAGAAACATGCTTATAATTATGCTTTTCAAATCTGGAAGAAAAAAGACAAACCGGCAAAAGTTTAAGCCATTTAATGTATTCATCCTTTCAATTAGCCCGAAAATATTTTAGTTATTATTGGCATGCTTCAAATAGCAAAGGCCACGGCA
>JBDSRT010000224.1:0-2924 GCA_039929165.1 Ginsengibacter sp. | reverse complement strand
GCGGCTGGTATGTTAATCCTGATATCATCAAAGCGCAGGTAGAAGGCTCAGTAGTTATGGCTTTGGGCGCTGCAACCATCCATGAAATAACTTTTAAAAACGGGCTAATAGAACAAGATAATTTTAATGTTTATAAAATGCCACGTATAAATGACGTGCCTCAGGTAGAAGTGTATATTATGGAAAACACTCACGATGCCGGCGGTGTTGGTGAACCGGGTTTACCAGCCTTCTCCCCTGCCCTAACAAATGCCATTTACGATTTGACAGGTAAACGAATCAGAAAATTGCCTTTTGATATGGCAGCGGTTTAAATTTTGTTCTACACTTTATCGTTTCCTTTTTCATCTTGTACATAATGCTCATGCGTTTGCACTGGCTTGTCTTTTGGTTTGTGTGTTTTCGTTTGAAAGAAAGTTACCAGCATAGAAAAAGCCATCGAAAAATAGATATACCCTTTTGGTATATGAAACTCCAGCCCTTCTGCAATAAGTGAACACCGATCAACAATAAAAAACTTAGAGCCAGCATTTTAAAGGCCGGGTGATCATTTCTGAATCCCGCGGGTTACTATCATTGCCGGCGCCGTTACACCCAATGGTAGGTGTGATTAATTTAGAAGTAAATTTATAATAGATGATCTATGGAAGGCTTTATAAATCATTTCTATTTTATTACCCCGCTAACAGCCACCTTGTAGATATCGTTAATTCACATTAGATTAAGCTCAATAAAAGCAGATTCGGTTAGATCAAAGTTGTTTGATCTTTGGAGATTTGCATAAAAAATAAACGAAATGAAAATTATAGTCACAGGCTCATTGGGCCACATTAGTAAACCATTGACAGAAGAGTTGTTAAGCAAAGGTCATAATCTTACAGTAATCAGCAGTAAGCAAAACAGGCAAGAAGATATTGAAGCAATTGGTGCCAGTGCAGCTATAGGCTCAGTAGATGATGTTCATTTTTTAGCAGAAACTTTTAAAGGTGCTGATGCCATTTATTGCATGATACCGCCCAATTTTTCAGAACAGGATCAAATAGCTTACTACAGGCATGTAGGAAAAAATTATATCGATGCCATAGAACAAGCCGGCGTTAAACGTGTTGTTGAGTTGAGTAGTTATGGTGCACATCTAGAGAAAGGAACTGGTTTTATTGTTGGTTCGCATTATAATGAAGAGGCATTCGACAACTTAAAAGATGTTGTGGTAACGCATATCCGTCCAGGGTATTTTTATTACAATCTTCTCAACTTCGCCAGCATGATAAAACATGCCGGTTTTATTGGTGCAAATTATGGTGGCGATGACCGGCTTCTTGTGGTATCACCAAAAGACATTGCTTCTGCTATTGCAGATGAAATCACTCAACCAGCAACACGCAATAAAATCGTTTATGTGGCAAGCGATGACCGCAGTTGCAGTGATATTGCAAAAGTTTTAGGCGAAGCGATTGGCAAACCTGGCCTAGAATGGAAAACTCTAACGAATGAACAAATGCAAAGCGGCTTAGAAGCGAATGGATTTGCCAAAGCACTGGCCGCCATATTTGTCGAATTAGGTGAGGCAACACATAAGGGTTTGTTGCGTGAAGATTACGATTTAAATCCGCCGGTAATGGGCAAAATTACACTGGAAGAGTTTGCACCAGAATTCGCAAAAACTTATAATCAATAAAATATTTAAAGAGAAACAAATGAGTACAAAAAATAAAGTTGCCTTGTTAACCGGCGGTAGCCGCGGACTTGGTAAAAATATGGTGTTGGCTCTTGCAAAAAAAGGCATTGATGTTGTATTTACTTACAACTCTAATAAAGAAGCGGCAGACAATGTAATACAGGAAGTACAATCGCTCGGGCAGAAAGCTGTCGCCTTTCAATTAGACACAAGTAATGTGAAATTGTTTGATGACTTTTTAAGGCAAGTGACAAGTCATTTAGAGGCGGAAAACGGGCATGCTAATTTTGATTTTCTTATAAATAATGCCGGCACTGCACTGTATGCACTTGCAACAGATACTAATGAAGAACAGATGGACGGCATCTTCAACATTCATTATAAAGGCGTGTTTTTCCTCACACAAAAAGCATTACCATTCATTAATGATGGCGGAGGAATTATAAATATTTCATCGGGTTTGGCTCGAATAATTTACCCGGGATCGTCGGTATACGGCTCCATAAAAGCCGCAGTCGAAACGCTTACGCGTTACCTGGCTAAGGAATTAGGTGCAAGGAAAATTCGTGTTAACGTAGTTGCTCCGGGCGCTATAGAAACTGATTTTGGTGGTGGTCGCACAAGAGATAACAAAGACATTAATGCGCATATCGCAAGTATTACAGCTTTGGGTCGTGTTGGTTTACCAGATGATATCGGCGGTGTTATTGCGTTTCTTTGTACGGATGATGCTTATTGGATAAATGGTCAGCGGATAGAAGTTTCAGGTGGCCAGGCTTTATAAAATTATTCAGGATGAACACCACACCCTTAAAATTAAAACTATAGCAGAGTTTTATCGCTTAAGAAATCTGCCGCAGCCAGAACACCCTTTGATCAGTGTGGTACATTATTCTATGATTACAGCCTCTACGGGCAGCGATGCGTTTGACTTCTACTCTATTTCGATTAAAAGAGGCGTGAGTGGTAACATGTTTATAGGAAACAGCAGTATGATTTGATGAGAGTATAATGTTCTTCTTAGCGCCTAACCCGCAACAATCCCCGCTGCAATTCAGATTAACATCTAACTGAACTACAAGACTGTTGTCCGTTCCCGTTTAGTTTCAAAGCTGGCATTTTTGAAAGTGAAAGGTTTGCAACGGCTTCAACTATAAGGCCCGCCTGAACTATTTCAGTTTAATAAATACGAATTAGGTATGCCAAAATCTGTTGTGTATCCTGTTCCTCTCTTGTCTTAGAAATT
>JBDSRT010000223.1:0-2892 GCA_039929165.1 Ginsengibacter sp. | reverse complement strand
CATTTCTAAGCTTTATTGCTTCTGTCATGAAGTCATCTAAAGATTGATTTCTATACGTTGATACCACGGGTTTTTGAAGTAAAACTTTTCGTGAATAGTCGCTTAATTTTCGGCATGTTGTTTTGCTAAATAGCTGTTGAACTTTAATGTATTCTTCAGGCTTTAGTCTCAAATGCAGCCACTTTGTTCGGTTGTTAGTTTTTTCACTCATCACTTTTCATTCATCTTTTATTTAATGCATTTGTCTTGTTACTCACCGCCCACGACTTCGGAGTAAAGGGCGGCAAGATTCGGTTGTGATACAACCGGACATCTTGCCGATTGCGGTAAAGAGGCAATCTCACAGCGTTTAAAGTGGTCTTTACATTACGTTATCATTTATAGCGTTCAGAGATCTTAAAAGCCGTTTAGCTACCGATATCTTCCAAGGGATATTTTTACAAGTTGAATCCTAAACTTTTCTTTTGAGCCTTACCGAAATTTACCAACCAGTCATTGAGGTCTTTGTGGTTGCGATATAACCCGCTTTCATCTTTATATTTAAGGCTCAAAGACAAGGCATAACGACTGTAATTTTGTCCGGTGGTATCACGGTCTAAATAAAGCCTGATCGATTCATGTTTTTCCATAAAAGGGCGTGCTTTTTCGAAGAGTGAGACGGAATTTAAGATTACAAAATCAGTTGGAATTTGAGGCTGGTCTTTATGGATTGTCATGAAAGAAAGGAAGTCAGTAAAGCCTTCAAAAACGCTGGCTTCACTAGCTCCGTTGTTAAACGTTGTAATGTCTTTAGGGGCACTGCTTGCTTTGAAATAAGGGTTGCGTAATTCGTACCCTCCGGCATTGTTCTTAAAGCCAATTGCAAAATATTCTTTGCTGTTTAACTCATATGTTATCTCCTTGCAACACCCTTCAACCAGGTCAATAGGTAACCTTCTTTGATGTAAGTATCTGAGTAAAGCGAAAGAAGAAATTGGCTTTTCACTTATGATTTTAATTTTGCTTTCAGTATTACTTTCAGCTTGTTCACCAGGGTGCTTAACTTGTGGCTCTTGAAAAGAAAGATTGCCGCTTAATTGATGCAAGAATTCTCCAATTGTACAGCCATTAAATAAAATGCCGAAGTCGATAATATTACCACCTTTACCAAGTCCGTGGTCGTACCAACGGTTCAACTTTCTGTTTATCTTAAAGGAAGGTGTTCTTTCTTCACGCAAGGGGGATAAGTACCAGTAATCAATCCCTCTCACCTTAGCAGGTTGATATCCTAATCTAGACAGGTAATCTACCATATCTGTCTGCCTGGCTTCTTCAATAGAAAGCCTTTGTTTGCTGAAATTCATACCACACATTTTCGATTTCACAATTCAGTTTCTTATGGCTACGAAGTTAAATGACGTCTGTGGGTTCATCCTATCCTCACCATATTTTGATGAGGATACTATAGGCAGATAAAAATAGTTTTGTGGCTTAAATTTTAATGTTATAAAAGTGAAATTATGCTTACAACAACCGATGTAGCCAAAGTGTATGATACCATATTGAGTATCCCTGGCATGAATGAAAATGTGAAGATTGACATTAAGATTTCACGCAAAAATGTGCTGTTGCTAAACAGTGTTATCAAACGTGGCATATCAGCAAAAGATGATGACAAATCAGGCAATCTTCTGCAAAGTATTCCACAGGAAACATTACAGGAGTTAGATGCTTTTGCCGATGACTGTTTAACGAAAGCCGGTCTTAACCAGCTTAGCGAATAGCTCAAAGCGTTAAGTGCAAAGTAGAAAGTTGAATTTTGTTACAGGTCTCTGACGGCATCTGTTGTTTGCGATGCTTAAAAGGAATTTTAAACTTTTCCGATACGATGAAACTTGAAATATTTGAACAATTCACAATTTCGAAACTTGCAGTAGCTGCAAAGTCAGCTATTTAATTTGACGCATCTGGATGCTTTGCGTACATTAACACTAAAAGTGTTTTCTGTGGATATTGTTTTTAAAAGACAATACTCTAACAGCTGTAAGAGAATTAAAAATTTTAGCCAAAGATCTCTAACACCTGTTAGAGATTTAATCAAATAAAATGCAGCCTTCAACATCGGCATACCAATCATTTCTAGACCAGATCCTGGAGGAGATTGAGCAACATCGTGTACGTGCGGCAAATGAACTGAACAGGACGCAAATGCATCTGTATTTTATCATCGGAAAAACAATTGTGACGAAACAGAAAGCTGAAGGATGGGGCAAATCCATAGTAGCGCAGCTTGCCGTTGATTTAAAAAAAATTACCGGCGCAACTAAAGGCTTCTCTGTTCAAAATTTGTGGTTCATGCGGCAATTCTTTTTAGAATATGAAACCGACGCAGCACTACAGCAATTAGCTTTTAAAATTCCATGGGGACAAAATATTCTCATTCTAACGAAAATAAAGGATGAGCAACAGCGCCGCTATTATCTTTCTAAAACCCTGGAAGCATCATGGAGCCGGAATACGTTGCTTAACCAGATCAAAGCAAAGGCACATACAAAACATACTTTACTTTCTAAGCAGCATAACTTCTCAAAAACATTACCATCACACCTTACAGAGCAGGCAAATCAAATTCTTAAAAGCGATTACAATCTTGAATTTTTAGGCATCGCTGAGCCTTTATTAGAAAGGCAGTTGGAGAACAGGCTGGTTGAAAACATCAAAGATTTTATACTTGAATTGGGATATGGATTTTCGTACATAGGCAATCAATATCGCTTAACGAACTACAGGGTAGCCTCCGTCAAAAAACAGCGTTATTCGATCATTACAATAATATATTGCTATGGAACGCTTATTTCGGAAAAAGATTTCTGAAGAATGATAAGGCCATTATCAAAATAGTTGCGCATGATA
>JBDSRT010000222.1:0-3242 GCA_039929165.1 Ginsengibacter sp. | reverse complement strand
CTTATGATCTTCCCGTTGTTAGTTTCATAAACCGCCATCTCGGCCATGTTCATTCTGCCCATATTTTTCATTGTCGCGTCAAGCCCCATCTCCATAAAAATATATTTACCAAACACTTTTGGCTCCCTACTGTAAGCACTGTGCATTTCCTCCGTCATTTCCTGAAAATTTTTACCTTTCTCCTTAATAGCAGCCATGCCGCTTTTGGTTTCACGTTCGCCATGCATATTGCTTTCAGTGCTTGTAGCATCTTCAGAAAACAACTCATTCTGGGCAGTACCAAATTCACCTTTTTGGGCAAGCTCGTAAAGACGATCTGCAATCTCCTGCGTTGTCATGATATAAAAGTTTTAAGTGATTAATGCTATAAATCTATTCAAAAAAAAAGACTTAACCTTATAAGAACATTACCACTCCATTAAAGAAACACTTATACCAACAGTAGTTTGCCGATGATTATAGTCCTGCAATGTTTCACCATAACCGTCTGACACCTGCAACATCCCTTTTAAATTTTTCCAAACAGGGAAAACCCAGTTGGCCTGAATACTTCCACGACTTTTTTCACCTGTCCTTAAAGAATGTGTGGCAACTGCTGACAATTGGTGTTTGCCAAGGTTATGAATAACAACCGCTTCGCCTCGGCCGGTGTAATCAGTAATGGCGGGATTTTCATCCTCTTCATCCGGCAGGCGTATCCAGGGCCTTAGAAAAATTTGCCAGTTCTTTCTTTCAAAACCGGCAATAAAAATAATACGGTTCCAGCTCCTTGATAATGGCAAGATGCGGCCGTTAGATTGATGATTAAACGATACGCCAAGCATGCGTGTTGTAAATCCCCCAATCGGTATATTGGCTGCGAAATTTAAAATTACTTCCGGTTCATAATTCAACTCTCTGAAAGGCCGAGACAGCGCTTTGTTATACAGCTGCCAATGTGCTTTTTGCGTATAGGCGATCCAGAGATCACCGTGGCCTTTAATCAGCCCTTGTACTATTTTTGATTTAAAACTTAACTGGAATTTGGCCTCGTTATTATTATAGGGCACTTTAAAGGGAAGAGAATATAATGGATTCTCACTGGTAGGTTGTTTATTCGGATTATTGGATCTGCGTCCGGCCGTAATATAAACAGGCTTATATGGAGAAATTAAAAAAGTACTTCGCTTATAAGGTGTATCCAGTTCCCATTTTTCGCTCATGCTTTGAAAGGTTCGAAATCTATTAAATAAAGAATTGCTTTGCGCTGTTCCGGAGAAACAAAAGGCGATAGTTGCAATTATTATAATAGCGAAAGTTTTATGCACTTTTATATTTTAGTGATGTGAGTGGCGACGCAATGCTCTGATCCTTTATAACATACAACTAATGATTTAAAAAGTTTAAAGGCTAATAAATTGCTGCATCTAAATATTTACGCCGCCTATTTAAATGAATAGAAGTAATTTGAAAATTAATTAACGATAAACTCAATAACATGAACTTTAAAAGCAGCCTGTTACGGCAGGCATTATGTGTATTTTTTTTAGTGGCGATACATCCGGCAACTCATGCCAATGGTTTTTTGCCAGGCACATTAGCAGCATCACCAATTGAAGGCAGATGGGACTTAACCATTGACGTTGATGGCAAAAAAATGCCTTCCTGGTTTGAAGTAAAACATTCGGGTTTAAAAATGTTGGTTGGCCAGTTTGTGGGCATTAGCGGCAGCGCAAGACCAATATCTGTTGTACATTTTGATAACAATAAAGTCAGCTTTTCAATTCCACCACAATGGGAAAAAGAAGATCACGATCTATCTCTTGAAGGAACAATTACTGGTGATAGTTTATCAGGAACTGTCACTTTTCCGGATAGTAAAACTCACAACTGGACGGGAAAACGTGCCCCGGCTTTAAGGCAAACCTCTGAACCAACCTGGGGCAAAGCGGTAGTATTGTTTGATGGTAAAAATATTAACGAGTGGCATACAAATGGAGAGAATCAATGGATAGCGGAAAATGGAATTTTAAGAAACCCAAAGTCTGGCTCAAATCTCATTACCAATAAAACATTTAAAGACTTTAAACTGCACATAGAGTTTCGTTATCCTGCCGAAAGTAATAGCGGCGTTTATCTTCGGGGACGATATGAAGTGCAGGTTATGGATAGCAAAGGCTTAGAACCTTTGAGCGGTTACCTTGGCGGCGTTTATGGTTTTATTAATCCGTCTGAACAGGTAGCTAAAGCACCAGGTGAATGGCAGACTTACGATATTACACTTATTGGCCGCATGGTAAGTTTAGTAGCCAATGGCAAACAGGTAATCTGCAACCAGGAAATTCCTGGTATAACCGGCGGCGCACTTGATAGTAACGAAGGTGAACCCGGTCCAATTTTCTTACAGGGCGATCACGGTGCTGTAGATTATAGAAATATTATTATCACGCCATCCAAATAAGGGAACATTAATAAGAGTTTCGTGCAAGATGCAAAGAACGACTTGCTTTCAAAAGCTAATAACTCTTTTAATAAGTGGTTTTTTGCGGCTTTGTGTGATTCAAGCTATCACTTCTGTGAACCTTCTTTATCAAGCACAGCCACTATTTCATCATAGAACGTTTTGGCTCTTTCGAGAGATGAGCCAACGCAGATAACACCCAGTTTACCAAATTGGGATAACGCACCAATGAGATGAAACATAACCCCTTCCTGCAAGGTGCCATCATAATGCAAATCGTTCAACATGGCTATATCGATAAGGTCATGAGGCGTGAATCCTTTATAATTGTTGCTCTGTAAATTATCCGAACAAAAATAATAACGAACCTGTCCGCTGGCTGTGTAATACAATCCCTTATCCTCATCGTAGTTGCCATCGGTTAAAAACTGTAGCATTAATAACGGATGTGTTGTACCGCCCTTTCGCAAATTAATTTCAATGGCATAATGTTGCCATACTTCTTTGTCTTTTACAGAAATAAAGTCAACAGCAAACCGCCCTAAAACACCTTTGCTTTTAAGTGCCTCCGCAACTTTTTTGCCCATAGCTCCAATAGCTGAAGCATAAGCTGGCTGCGCCGGCAGATAAGCACCAATAAATACCTGGCCACTTTCACCGCCTAATAGCTGATCATGTGTAGAGGCGACGCTAAAGCCACCATCAGGATCAATGCGGCATTGCACAGACGGAGACTCTTTAACATCCCCTTCAACAAATGCCTCAACAATACCTCCCATGTGTTGAAATTTACCTAGAAAGG
>JBDSRT010000221.1:0-6801 GCA_039929165.1 Ginsengibacter sp. | reverse complement strand
CCAGTAATCCTAAGATATTCTTTAAAAGATTCGGTCTTTGTATTTGAATTTTCTTTTGCCCATCCCAAAGACGAGATTTCTCTTAATACAGTACTCTGTATTGCTATCAACACCTTTGCAATTGTACTTTTGCCAGTTCCCTGATCTCCAATTAGCACATTAAACATTCTAAGCTCTATTTCAACAGACTTAATTGGCCCAAAGTTTTTTATGATTAGTTTTTCTTTCAATCTTTATTTGTAACTTCTTTGAGATGGATGAACAACCTCAAACTCCAGTTTTTCTTTATGCAATTCAAATGAATCATCAGCCTTATGTTCCCAAGCCGCTACATAGCTAAAATTGTCATCATCTCTTTTTGCTTCTCCATCTTCGGTTTGCATTTCTTCCCTAAAATGCCCTCCGCAACTCTCGTTGCGATCAAGCGCATCAATGCACATTAACTCACCCAGTTCAATAAAGTCTGCTACTCTTCCGGCCTTGTCTAATTCAGGATTGAAACTTTTAATATCTCCCGGAATTTTGACATTTGACCAAAATTCTTTTTTAAGATCACGTATCTCGCTGATGGCTTCTTTTAAACCTTCTTCATTCCGGGCCATACCACACTTGTCCCACATAATTTTGCCAAGCCGTTTATGGAAGCTTTCGGCTGTGTCGGTACCCCTTATGTTCATTAAAATATCTATCCGCTTTTTAACCTCTTCTTCCGTTTCAACAAAAGAAGGGTGATTGATATCAAGAGTAGCAGTTTTTATATCATCAGCCAGATAATTACCTAATGTATAGGGAATAACAAAATAGCCATCAGCAAGGCCCTGCATTAAAGCAGAAGCACCAAGACGGTTTGCACCATGATCACTAAAGTTGGCTTCGCCCAAAGCGTACAGTCCGGGTATAGTTGTCATGAGATCATAATCAACCCATAAGCCGCCCATTGTATAATGCACGGCAGGGTATATTCTCATGGGTACTTCGTATGGGTTTTCGCCGGTTATCTTTTCATACATGTCAAAAAGATTTCCGTATTTCTCGGCTACTACAGCTTTTCCAAGCTTTATAATAGTGGCGTCATCTACATCAGATAAACCCTGTTTACCGGTTTCTATTTTGCCATACCTTTTAATAGCGTCAGCAAAATCAAGGTACACAGCCATCTTTGTGGTTCCTACACCGAAGCCTCCATCGCAACGTTCTTTAGCTGCTCTGGAGGCAACATCTCTCGGCACAAGATTTCCAAAAGCAGGGTATCTTCTTTCCAGATAATAGTCCCGTTCACCTTCCGGTATATCAATAGATTTTCTACTATCTCCAGCTTTTTGAGGTACCCAAATACGGCCGTCATTCCGTAAACTTTCGCTCATCAATGTTAACTTACTTTGATGATCGCCACTTACAGGAATACAGGTTGGATGGATCTGTGTGAAACAAGGATTGCCAAAATACGCCCCTTTCTTATGCGCCTTCCAGGCTGCCGTTACATTGCTGCCCATGGCATTGGTACTTAAATAAAATACATTGCCATAGCCGCCGGAACATATTAATGTTGCATGGCCTGCATGGCGTTCGAGTTCTCCAGTTACAAGATTTCTAGCGATGATGCCACGTGCTTTTCCTTCAATCAGAACAACGTCCAGCATTTCGTGACGGGTGTACATGGTTACATTACCCAAAGCCACCTGCCTTTCAAGCGCACTATAAGCGCCCAATAATAATTGCTGACCTGTTTGACCTGCTGCATAAAAGGTACGCTGAACCTGTGTTCCACCAAATGAACGGTTGCTTAGCAAACCGCCATATTCCCGTGCAAAAGGCACGCCTTGCGCTACACATTGATCAATTATTGCGGTACTTACTTCTGCTAATCTATGTACGTTGGCTTCCCGTGACCTGTAGTCACCACCTTTCACAGTATCATAAAATAAACGGAACACAGAGTCGCCATCATTCTGGTAATTTTTAGCCGCATTTATACCTCCTTGTGCAGCTATGCTGTGGGCCCGTCTTGGGCTATCCTGGAAACAAAAAGCTTTTACCTTATATCCTAACTCGCCAAGCGAAGCTGCAGCAGATGCACCGGCTAGACCTGTTCCTATAATAATTACGTCGAGCTTTCTTTTATTGGAAGGATTTACAAGCTTTACATGGCTCTTATAATCTCTCCATTTCGTTTCAAGATCACCTTTAGGAATTTTTGCGTCTAAACCCATATTCTATAATAATGAATGATGTTGTTCTTATTAATTAAACCCACTTTAAGTGCATGGCAACTGGCATTAAGGCGAAAATCAAAGGAACAATGATTGAAAAACCATAACCAAGCGTTTTTATAATTGGTGTAAATTTTTTGTGATTAATACCGAATGTCTGGAAAGCACTTTGAAAGCCATGCATCAAATGGAATGAAAGAGAGATCATTCCCAAAACATAAATAATAACTATCCACTCGTTTTGAAATACATAAACCATCTCCGCATACAGGTTATGTACCTTTTGGCCGGCGTATGTACCAAGCGTTACTTCCTTTAGCTCGTGTACACCTAGCAGACCACCGAATCTTGAAGGCGTCCAGAAGTGCGCAAGATGAACGATTAGAAACATTAAAATCAGCGTACCTAAAAGGCCCATGCTACGGCTATACCAATGTGTGTGTGAGTTTGGCGTATTAACAGCATACTTTATCGGACGTGCTCTCCTGTTTTGTGCCCATAACACCAACCCCTGGATAATGTGTAAGAGAATTCCAGCCATCAAACCGATCTCCATAATCCTTATAAAAACATTGGTGCCCATAAATGCTGCCCAGTGGTTAAAGGTTTCGCCTTCATCCGAAAAAATAATCATACCATTTATAATGCAATGAATAATCAGGAAAGTGATCAGGAATAAACCCGTAAAACCCATGATGTATTTTTTACCGATAGAGGAAGTGAAGAACCGTTTCCATGTCATATGCCAAGAAGGTTGATTATTTCAGATTGCGTAAAAGTACAACAGGAACTTTCATTTTAAGGATTTGAAAAAAAAATATTAGGTGTGTATCGCCTCTATCATCTTACTAGATATCAAGACGTTTCATTAATACATTATCTACTTGAGTAAACAACAAATCAGGCTTAAAGGTTCGCCATTGCGGCACATTCATTAACTCAATGTAATGATGCAATCTTGCTTTCTTAAAATCATGCTGGGTAGCCAACGGCATGTTAAGGCAAATCATCCAGCCGGCAACATCAGACACATCTTCATACCATTCCTCATAATAACTATCATCGCTGCTGTGAAAGTTCAATACGTTTTCAGCTATCAAAATAAATTTAGAAATACCATTTCTTATCAGCAGGTCAACAACATCACGTTTTAAAATCATGATATCGTTTTCAATAGCATCGTTCCACTCTCCTATCATTTCTATAATTGCATAACCCACTACATAATCGGCCATTAATATTTTCAGGTAAAGTGTAGCGCTTCCAAAGTCATCCCATTGCGGATGGATGTAATAGTTATATACCGTGTTTTCGTAAGCAAACTCATTATACACCTTGCCGTAAAATGGTGATAGTTCATCATCTTCAGAAATATAGAGATAACGCCAGTTTTCAAATGGTTCAATATCTTGCAATAACTCTCATTTTACTGCAAATTTAGCAAACAAAAAAGCCGCTCACATAATGAACGGCTTAAAGTTTTAAATTTATTTTGAGATTATTCCACTACAACTTTATTGGAGAACACTGCCTGATTGTTTGCATCTAATACTTTAATAAGATACATGCCATTTGACGGTTTTTTACTAAGTGAAATATTTTCTGTTTGATTAAGCGATTTCAAATTCACCTGCTCGTGTTTGATCAACCTTCCCTGCAAATCAGATAATGAAACAGTGTATTTGCCTGGCTTTTGGCCATTGAAGGTTACTTTAAATTGAGATGATATAACGGGGTTTGGATATAAAGCAATGTGATCATTCTCAATAACATCAGTTGATGGTAATTTGGCTACGCCTGCTTTACTATTCTCAAAAAGTAAGTTGCCATTGGCAAGATCTGAAGCATTAAAAACCTGGCCGGTTGTGTTGAGTTTGCTCGTACTTAGATCTTTTACATTTACTTTATAAAAGCCTTCGAAAGTGTTTGCAGAACTTATGATAACGTTATCATCATTATCAACTGCGGCACCGTTTACACTGAAAGTTGGGGAGAGATCTTTAATATGACCTGCATATGTGGCTACCAATGTATTAAGGTCAATTTTAAAAACATGCTGTGCAGCAGTAAATAGATAAAGTTTACCGTTCACATCACTCACCATATCACCACCCCAGCTTGTGCATTTGTTAGCGATAGAGACACCACTATTCGAAGACGCATCTACAAGTTTCCCAAGGTCAGTTATTTCGGGATGATTACCGGTTGTAAATCTATAAACGTGGCTGCCATCATTTGTAATAGCATAACCTTTGCCATCTCCTGCAATAACCATTCTTGTAAGGTGATTAGCTTCGTTTTCCAGATCGCCTGCACCAAACAATTTGCTTTGCAGACTGTAAAATTTCAAGGTGCTGTTTTTTGACGATAGATCAAGCCAGCGAAGTTCACCAACTTTCATCGGAGTAAAGAAAAGCTTGTTATGAACTTTATCAAAAGCTGCGGCAGCCACCATTGAATAAGTTGGCGCATCAGCATTAGGTTCAGCATTGGCAACAGAAGCAACAACAACCGGTGTTCTTTTTTTTCCGGATGCATCGGCAAAGGAAAAATTCGTTTTACCATTTTCAAAGAAAGTTGAAGAAGCTGCACCAGTCGAGAGGTCTATTTCTCTGATATCGGTCCAGTTAAAATTTCCAGCCACCTGGCCTGTGAAGGCATAAGCTTTATTTGCTCTCTGAGCAAACATAGTTGTAGTAAAAATTAATAGCAATAAAAAAAGGCTTAAATGTTTCATAGTACTGCAGTTGAATTATTTAGTAATTGGAGATATAAATTTAAAAGATAAAATTGTAAAAAACATAAGTAAAAATACCTTTATCTTTTCACGTAATTATTTATAGCTTTTTTTACGCCGCCGTATTTTGCTAGTAGATCTTTAGCCTCTTCGTGGTTTGTTAGCTTTAGCTTTCCCATCAAAATTCTTACACCTCTTTCCTTAATTTTTTTATTGGTAAGCTGCATGTTTACCATCAGGTTATCCTCTACCCTGCCTAATTGAATCATCGCTGCTGTAGAGATCATGTTCAACACCATTTTCTGAGCCGTGCCACTTTTCATTCTTGTACTGCCTGTCACAAATTCTGGCCCTACGATTACTTCAATCGGAAAATCGGCCACTTTACTAAGTGGTGAATCCGGATTACAGCAAATTGAGCCTGTTACTATATTATTTTCCCTACAACGGCTAAGCGTTTGTAATACATAAGGTGTGGTGCCGCTGGCAGCTAAGCCAATTACTACATCATTAGCAGTTATATTTCGCTCTGATAAATCTTTCCAACCCTGCTCAACATCATCTTCAGCAGATTCGATTGATGTTGTTATCGCTTTTTCACCACCGGCAATTATACCAGAAATTAAGTCCGGCGATACACCATATGTCGGCGGACATTCGCTGGCATCAAGTATACCCAGCCGGCCGCTTGTACCGGCACCAATATAAAATAGCCTTCCGCCTTTTTTTAATTTGTCAGAAACAACCTTTGTTAACGCACTTATTTGCGGCAGAGCTCTTTCAACTTCAACTGCTACTTTCTTGTCTTCCTTATTAATGTTTGATACAAGCTCATCTACTGACATGTTTTCAAGATGGCGGTATAAAGATGGTTCTTCAGTAATTATTCTAAATGCCATTAGGATACTTTGATGGTAATGTTCTGCGCCTCTTGTGTATGATAATTTATCAGTCCTTCTAATGTGTTTTTTAATACCTTGCCAAGAGTAAGGTTTGATCCATCGCAAATTGATTTTAGCACGTCTTTAAAACCATAGGCAATGCTGCCGACAAAATGAAGCGGATATTTTTTATGCTCTTCAATTCTTAATATATGCTGGATAAAAAAATCTCTTAGGCCCTCCTCAATCATATTTTCGATTATAAGATTACCGCGATTGTTTGCCAGGAAAATAGCAAAGGAAGCAAGATATCTGTTGGGCAAGGGTTTCTTGTAAACTGAATGCAATATTTCAGCACCAGTTGTTACAAACTGTGCATCAAATCTTGCCCTGAGATCATCATCAAAAATATCATACAGATAATGCTGAACAACCTTTTTCCCTAAGTAAGAACCACTGCCTTCATCCCCTAAAACATAACCCAGGCCGGGACTATTTTTAATGATGTGATTGCCGTCAAAATAACAACAGTTTGAGCCTGTGCCCAGGATAGATGCTATGCCTTTTTCGCTGCCACATAAGGCTTTTGCCGCAGCCATCATATCATGGTCTACGTAAATAGCACTCTTCTTAAAAACGTTTCTTAATGCTGTTTTTACAATAGTTGCATTTGCCTCAGTTGCGCAACCAGTACCATAATAGTATATTTCGTCAGTTGCTACAAACGCCAGTTTTGGAGCGATTTCAGTTTGTATTACGTCTTCAATTTGCAGTGCTGATAAAAAGTAAGGACTTAAGCCTTGTGTTACAAAAAATTGTTTCTGGTCACCTATTATTAAACACCATTCGGCTTTCGTTGAACCGCTGTCAACTATCAATTTTGTAGAAGGCATTTATTTATGGTGTTTATTAATGAAATTTGCAACTTCAAAATAAAATTAGATCAATACAAAGATAGTATGCACAAGAAAAA
>JBDSRT010000220.1:0-5494 GCA_039929165.1 Ginsengibacter sp. | reverse complement strand
CGTATTCTATTGTTTTAACCGTACCCGGAATGTCCTTTTTGTTACGTTTAAAATCTATAACACGGTACATTTTTTTGTGACCGCCACCCAAATATCTCATACTTCGTCTGCCCTGGGTATTTCTGCCGGCAGTATGGTGAACTTTTTCAACCAAACTTTTTTCAGGTTCGTTGGTAGTGATCTCTGCATAAGCATTACCAATTCTCCAACGGGTTCCGGCAGTGGTGGGTTTGTATTTTCTTAATGCCATTTTTTTATTCATTTCGATAAAGGATTAGCCTTTATCTATTTAAAAATATTATGCGTTACCGTATAAATCGATCGATTCTCCTTCAACCAGTGTTACAATGGCTTTCTTCTTCAAAGGTTTTCTGCCTGATACAATACCGGCCTTTGTGTTACGTGATTTCGCTTTTGAAGGCGATACCATAGTGTTGACTTCTTTAACCTGGATGCCATAAAATTCCTCAACAGCTTTTTTCACTTCCAGCTTATTTGCTTTCCTGTCGATGATAAAAGTGTAGCGGTTAAACTTTTCAGTTTGTTGATTCACTTTCTCAGACAGTACGGGTCTTATTAATACATCACCAAGTTTCATTGTATAAAATTGAATTCTATTATTAATTAGGCTTCAGCAGTTTTAGCTTCTGTATTATCTTCTACAAAAATCTTTGCAGCACTTTCTGTAAAAACAACCACGTTAGCATTTACAATATCATAAGTATTTACATCGCTAAGCAATGTGCCTTTAACAGATGACATGTTTCTGAAACTCTTATATAATACTTCATTGTAATCAGGCAGCACAAACAATGTTTTTCTTGCGCCTGAATTCAATGACTTAAATATACCTGCGATCTCTTTTGTTTTTGGCGTTTCAAGATTGATGTCTTCAACAACAACAATTGCTTTTTGAGATGCTTTGCTGCTTAACGCACTGATCTTAGCTAAATCTTTAACCTTACGATTCAACTTAACATCATATGTATGAGGTTTAGGTCCGAAAACGGTACCACCGCCTTTATATAAAGGGTTCCTGAGGTTACCCTTTCGGCTTCCACCAGTTCCTTTTTGCTTATGTAATTTCCTTGATGAACCCTGGACTTCAGCACGGGTCTTAACCTTGTGTGTGCCCTGGCGTTGTGAAGCTAAATACTGCTTAACCGCCAAATACACCACATGATCGTTTGGCTCAACACCAAATATTTCATCAGGTAATTCAAGCGATCTTCCTGTGCTTTCACCTTTTATATTTAAAATATCTACTTGCATTTACTTTTGAATTAAGACTGTTGATCCAATATGGCCCGGAACCGAACCACTTATTAATAAGTAATTTTTCTCAGCAAAAATCTTAACCACTTTTAAACCTTTCATGGTAACGCGGTCTGTTCCCATACGGCCAGCCATTCTCATTCCTTTAAATACTCTTGCAGGATAAGATGAACCACCAATCGAACCTGGCGCTCTTGACCTGTCATGCTGACCATGAGACTGTTCACCAACACCGCTAAAGCCATGTCTGCGTACAACACCCTGGAAGCCTTTACCTTTTGTAGTGCCTACAACAGTAACTTTATCACCTTCGGCAAATATGTCAACTGTGATGAGATCACCAACAATTTTATCTGATTCGCTATCGCGGATTTCCTTTACGTGAATTTTTGCAGGCGTATTTGCCTTAAGAAAGTGATTTTTAGCAGAAAGCGAAGTGTGCTTTTCTTTTTTGTCGCCAAACCCTATTTGATGCGCATTGTAACCATCTGTTTCAATAGTTTTTACCTGGGTAACCACACATGGCCCGGCTTCAATAATGGTTACAGCAGTTTGCTTACCATTATTATCGAAGATGCTGGTCATGCCAACCTTCTTTCCAATGATACTTTTCATTTATCCGTAGTTGTATCCAGCGCTATTAAGTTGTAATAGATGGATGTTTACATTTTTATACAAGAACTTTCCGCCTTGAGCGGATTAAGCTTTGATCTCTACATCAACACCTGATGGAAGATCAAGCTTAGATAATGCATCAACAGTACGTGAACTGCTGGTATATATATCTAATAAACGTTTGTGCGTACACAATTGAAACTGCTCACGAGCTTTTTTATTTACGTGAGGAGAACGCAATACAGTGAAAATCTTTTTGTGCGTAGGTAAAGGAATAGGACCTGTGACCACGGCACCTGTGCTGCGAACAGTCTTAACAATTTTCTCTGCAGATTTATCTACTAAGTTGTGATCGTAAGACTGTAGTTTTATTCTAATGCGTTGAGACATCTTTAAAGAACTTTAAATAAACCCAAATTTATTTGGGAGTGCAAAGGTAGGGGTATGAGATTATAAATTGAATATTTTTTTAAACTTATGCGCAATCATTCATGAACGGTAAATTATACCTCGAAGGCACCAAAACCTTACCCTATTTTGGAGGATACATGGATGGTGCTGTTTATAGTGCATTACATGCAGCTAAAAACATAATGCAATACATCAATAAATAAGATCGTCTTTAAACAGGCAGTACGGCAGTAAACGAATCAGATCGCATCAAAATGCTTTTCCTGTATAAGCTGGTTAAACATTTCTTTCTATTTCTGCTAATTTTATTTTACTTATTAACATTCAAATTCAGACGAGTATGTTACATCCTGAAAGACCCGTGGCGTTATGCTCTACTCCGGGAGGTAACATAGGTAGAACCAGGATTAAACTGCTTTTCCTGTCATCCATAACATTCTATCTCCTTTCTCCATAAAGTGTCAAAAGATATTTTTATGGCTATTAAATCTTCCTCTGCTACATGCAAATTTCGTGCGGCTGTTTCTATCTATTGCCTGTTCCTTACGACCAAATTCTATGCTCTGCTGACGAAAAGAAACATTGAAATTAGAACAGGTTATGGATCATCCGCTTTAATGGCGATTGTAAAGTTCGTTAGCCAACGTATCACATTCGCAAAGTTTTAATCACTTAATGTAACCCCTTCTGAATCGGTGCCGGTTTGTGGGTTCAGTGTAACATGGGAATTGTTGTCAATCCATTCAACTATTTTGGAAAAAGCAAGGGGTAATGCTTCCTCCACTGCCGTACTCACACCAATTCCAATTTCTTCATGCTGTTCAGATTCGCATCCTAAAAAAAGTACCTGCTTTGGTAAAACATTTAGTGCTTTTGCCATCATTAAGGCTTTCAGCGGATTGATATAATGCATGTCGGCCAGGAATTCATTTTGATCATCTTTTGATAATTGCGCTATATCCTTTACTTCTACTTCTTTAAAATGAATAGCCCCGGCAGCACCGCCCCATTTTACAATGTCCAGCAAAATCAAAACGTCGTATTTATCAAATAACTGCTGTACTAAGTGAATGCCTCCTGAACCAATCTCCATAATTTTTACCGAAGGGGGAAACAATGTTTCCTGTTGTAGCTTTTGAGCCAGTAGTACCCCAAAGGCATCATCCTGCCGTAACTCATTGCCTACGCCGGCAATCAAAATATGGGGCGCTTCACTCGCCATTTTTTATTTTAAAATAGTCTGAAGGAAGTTCCTTATCAAAAGCGATATTAAAATGCCTGCTTTCTGATACCATTTTACCAGGTTTGTTCAAGCCGGTTGCATCATAACCTTTTCGACCAGAAGGCATCAACAAACCATCTGCTTTTTCAAACTGTTCGTATCGTGTATAATCCCAATAATTATTTTTCCCCTCCAGCGAATTGGCTAATAGTTTACCGGTACCAGGCTCAAAATAATAATACCAGATATGATCCGGATTACTGCCTGCACCTGTGATGTACGATGTTTTTACAACCTGTGCCGGCACTCCATCTGATAACGTCATCTGTCCTACATATTCAGCTTTTATCCCAGGGTCTTTCAACTTAAATGGCATACACATTACAAAATGCGAACCATAGCAAGAGTTCCATGCGGCGTCAATATCTTCTTGTTCGTCGGACACTTTGCCGTTGTACGATTTTCTTGCTTTTTCCCCGTCGTGCATTAAAACGATCGCAGTATCATGAAGCATATAAGAAAACTTTGCCCTGAACTCCGGCTTCATCATGTAGTCCAGATGCTGGTCTAACTCACGGCTAACTTCACCGGTGCTATCATAGCTGATACTTTTCTTATCAAACGATAAAGTTTTCTTTTGCTGCCAGGCATCATAGCCACCGGCGTGGGCGATGGCCCGGTCAATAATAACACGGGAGGAATCATCCATAGCAACAGGTAGGCTGCTGTTATTTTGGTGGCATGAAAAAACGCCGGTCATTGAAAAAATGAGGGCAATAAAACCAGTAAATTTTGGGTACATAAAAAACAGATTAAAATGATATTACTCCCGTTTGCAATTAGGGTTTACATACTTAATCCCAATCTTATCTCACCATCTTCGCTAAGGGTAACCGGGTACATCTTTATTTTTTGCATTGGATTGGTTTCCATCACACCATCACTTAAACGATATGCACAGCCGTGCCACGGGCAAATAAGATAACCCTGTTCAATGGCTGCACCTTCTAACGGCAAGGTAGTATTGCCACAACAATTTTTTACAGCAAACACATTTCCCTCCGACTTGCATATTAAAATATCTTCACCTTCTTCTGCATATTTGTAGGCTGCATTTTCTTTCAAAGAATTTGTATTTCCCACAGGTATCCATCTTGGATATTTATTGTCACCATTGCGCCCCATTAAATCTTCATGCGTTAGCGGATTATTTTGGATATCGCTGTGAAATAAATCGTATAAACTAAATAAGAGATTGATGGCTTTATCGCCTTGCATCTTCGTATGCAGGTCAGGGTGATTGATTACGATTTCTTTGAACAATCGGGTAAGTGCTTCGCGGTGAAGCATGTCAAAGCTTTGTAATAGTTCCTGCAAATCATCTTTGACTTTTGGGTAAGGAAGATCATCCAGTTTTGCAACCAGGTCTTCTGTGTGTGAGGCCAGACTCTCATATTCGGTATCGGATAAAAAAATACTTTCCATAACGTTTAATGATGATGGCGGCTGTCGGCACAATTGTGAACACAGTCTTCCAGTTTTTCGCCTTCGGCGTAACAGAATTCGCAATCCGGTCCGCATTCTCCATGACCGCCTTTTTGCATGCCCTCAAATGCATTTCTGAAAATTCCTCCTGCTTCTTTTTTACCAATAGCAGTTAATTGTACGGAACTGCTTTCACTTAATTCGTCATCTTCTGTTTTTAAGTAACCTGCTATAATATTTTTATTAAGATGAAGTAAGAGATTTTCCGTTGTAGTATTTAATAAAGAAAGCAACCTATTAAAGGGAACAGCCTCTTCTAATCCTTCGCCTTCCATCCAATACAAAACCTGCAGAATTTCTTCCCGCCAAAAAAGCATGTCTACCGCATTTTTATTCGTATGATTATTATTTTCAGACATCTGATTTTTCTTCAATTAACGTTTCACCATATAGTGGTTTGAAATTAATCAATTCTGAGCTTTCTTC
>JBDSRT010000219.1:0-14325 GCA_039929165.1 Ginsengibacter sp. | reverse complement strand
AAAGATTGAGCTGGGCAGAGTTTACATCATCTGAGGAAGAAGAAAAACAGGAAGAAGATTCAACATGGTTAGATGCTGTTTGTTCAAAAAGAATGCATGAAGCCATCAAAGCTTTGCCAGAAGGTTGCAGACAGGTCTTTAATCTTTTTGCTGTTGAAGATTATTCACATAAAGAGGTTGCCGAATACTTGCATATTAGTGAATCGACCTCTAAAAGCCAGTACCAGCGCGCCAGACAGTTACTTAAAGAACACCTGCTAAAACATCTTTCATTACATGGATGACCTTAAAAAATTTTGTTATGATAATAAGGATAGCATGGACGTTGACCTTCCTGGTGCTGCTGGGTGGCTCAATATTGAGCAAAAGCTTAATGCACCAAAGAAAGGGCGCCTGGTTTCCGGATCGTTCCTTTACCGTGTTGCCGCTGCATTTGTAATTATTGTTGCAGCCTGGGTTTATTATTACATCAACCCGGACGTGCCTAAAGTTCCGGTTGCTACAGCGATACATCTAGAGCCATCTACTTCATCTTCATCAATAACTCCTGATAACTACCAAAACAAATCCGGTTCTGTTAATATTGACAGTAGCCAGCAATTATTGGCTGGTAAAAATATTTCCCCGGTGCTTACGCATCATACACTTTCAAATAAAACAAAGGAAAAGATTGCGCATAAAGAAAGCAGCAGGGATGAGAAAGTTTTTAATGATATGCAAAGCAGTTATGTGGAAATGGTGAATTATCAATTAGACAAAGTACGCCGTACACCTATTTATGCTGAGAATGCTGATTATTTTAATTTGTTTAAAACAGAATTTGCTGATCTGGATAAGGATGAAAAACAGTTAAGAGTTGAAATAAAACAAGCTGGTATTAATGATGATATGATAATGAGGATGATAAATATCTACCAGGAGAAAATTGTTTTGCTTAAAGAATTGCAATCGGAGATATTAAAAATGAATAACCGTTATAAAAGTACCGTGCCGGATTCACCAAATGCGTTGCCGTCTTTTATCAAACTTTAAATAATTATAATGACGATTTTTTCAAGATTCTTTTTTCACTTTCATTTTCTGTTTGCTTTGGTGTTGCCTTCGATAAGCCTGTTTTCACAACACGATAACCAGGTGGAAAACAAAGTAGAACAGGTGCTTAATGAAAAAGAATTTAGCTTGGAAGTGCCGGCTGACGTGTCTTCTACCATTCACTTTACAAATACTTCACATAACCTTCAAATTAATACCTGGTCAGAAAATAAGGTAAGACTCATCACAACCGCAGGCTTTTCAGGTGAAGAAAAAGTTCCATCATCTGAAGATTTTTTTAGCGAAGCTGGGATCACTTTAAAAAATATAGCAGGCGGTGTTGAAGTTAACTCAAGAACCAACACTGCATATTCAGCCAGCAATGGTTACCTTAATTATAACCGGATTTATACATATACAGATCCCCAGGATATTTCAAAAGCGGATGCAGCAAAATCAAGTCTTCCGTCCTCTATACTGCTAGACCTCGAGCCATTAAAGCAAAGTTCAACAAGCAAACGAAGATTGCTAACGGTATTCATACCCGTGAATAGCAAGATAAATGTGGATAGCAGGTCATCAAACATTTCTATTGAAGATGATCTGCCTGCGGCAAGATTGACAATATCTAATACAAGTCTTGATTGCGCTAATGTAGAAGATATGCGCCTTTCAGCTAAATATTGTATAGTAAATACCGGCGATATAACTACAGCACAAATTGAAATGGAAAACAGCACATTAAGAGCTTTATCCATTGGCGATTTGGATATAGATTCAAAATCGTCGGGTATAGAATACCAGGATGGCAACACAATAAACATGCGGAGCCAGCGGGATAATTATTTTATTGAATCAATAAGAACTGTGCAGGGACGCAAATTATATGGTGACTTAAGGATTGATGAGCTTTATACAATGCTGGATATAGAAGGTATAAATGCTGATGTTAAGATCAGGAATATTATGCCTGAGGTAGACCAGATAATACTGACAGATAAATATGCACAGCTCAGGTTACCGCTGAAAAATCTCAAAAATTACGCTGTTAATTTTCAAGGTAACTATTCAACCGTGTTCACACCCTTTGAAAAAGAAATGGCCAAGCAGTTACAGATAACTGAAGAAAATATTCCGCTTGAAAAGGGCACCTCAAAAACCAAAACGAAAAATATCAGAATTATAGATGATGCCAAATGGACCAGTGAAGTGTCGCCTATACCTGTTGCTACTGGTAAAACTCCGGACAATGCCGAAGCTGAAAAAGTGTCCGTAAATTTTAAGGGTACAAAAGGCGATACAAAAGGCAGGCATACAAAATTTTTGATCAATTGCAGCTCTTGTACTGTTGATTTCAAATGATGGTAGCCCGGTTAATGGCTAAGTAAGGACAGAGGCTATGTTTAGTGAAAGTATTAAACCGCGGCTGCTTAATGCGTAAAGAATTTTTTTTACCAATAGTGTTCATACCAATACTTGCAATCGTGATAAGTTATTTCTCAGGCATGATTACTTATCAAAAATATTCTGCTATGGAGTTAATCGCTGCTACATCATATTTTATACTTGTCTCGGCCTGCATATGGATTGGGTGCCAGTTTATACATAGCCGATTACGGCAATTAAATTGGAACATCGGAAACCCGGTGACCAAAATTGCAACGGTAACAACAGTTTCCGGTTTTTATGGCTTATGTACTGCAGCTTTATTTGGCGCCATCTGGATGCAGTTTTCAAAAGAAGTGGTTGCACTTAAACCGCAGCTGGTATTCACTTTGCTGTCGTTTGTTGCAGTAATTATTTTTACGTTGTTATATGAGATCGTTTACCTCAGCAAAGAAAGACAAAGAGATACCATTATAGTAGACCAGCTTGATCAGGAATTGCAAAAGGCTGAAATGACTGCCTTGCGAAATGAAATCGAACCTCACTTTATTTTTAATTCTTTGAATACGTTATCCCACTTAATTGCCAGTGATAGCCAAAAAGCAAATCTTTTTAATGACACCCTGGCCCAGGTTTATAAATATTTTTTACTTAACAAAAGCAAAGACCTTGTTCCTGCAGATGACGAAATAAATTTTGTTAAGCAATATATTATGCTGCTACGGGTAAGGCTTGATAATCATCTTGAACTCCATTTTAATTTTGATGAAAAGCAATTAAGTCAATGGCGTATCATTCCATTTTCATCACAATTATTGATTGAAAATGTTTTAAAACATAATGACTTAACGGCTACACATCCGTTACAGATAACATTAAGTTTAGAAAATGATCATTTATTATTTGAAAATAGCATTGTACCAAAACGGATTAAGATTGAATCAACCAAGGTAGGCCTGCGGAATCTATCAGCTCAATATGACCTTTTGTCAAAAAAATCTTTATCTGTTGAAAACAAAGGGGACCGTTTTGTGGTGAAGTTGCCTTTGTTTAAAGCATAAAACGTAAGTATGTTAAACATTGTTGTTATTGAAGATGAAGCCGCAGCCAGTGAAAGACTAGTCGCTATACTAAAAGAAGTGGAGCCAGAATGCAATGTGGTTGCGGTTTTAAACTCAGTTCAACAAAGCGTTAATTATTTTTTAAGCGCTGTTAGCGTTGATCTTATTTTAAGCGATGTTCAACTTGGAGACGGTTTATCATTTGAATTCTTTAATGAGGCGCAGGTTAATGTACCGGTAATATTTGTTACAGGCTATGATAAATTTTTTATTCAGGCATTTGATTACAATGGCATAGATTATCTGCTAAAGCCTGTTGCACCGGACGAGCTATCAAAAGCGATTTTTAAATTTAAAAAATTAAAAACTCACTTCACCGGGTATAAGCAACCGCTACAATCATTGTTTACGGCAGCGTCTGGCAGACGTAGAACAAGGTTATTGGTTAAGAAAGGACTTGAGCATGTGTTGGTAAAATTGGAGGATGTCGTAATATTTTACACAGAAAACAAAGTAGTTTACCTGGTTGACAGGTTTGACAAAAAATATATTGCCGATAAAACACTTAATGAGCTCGAGCTTGAATTAGACAATAACCTTTTTTTTAGAGCGAACAGACAATACATTATCAATCTAAATTTTGTAAAAGGTTACAAGCCTTACGATAAGGTTAAGCTCCGTATAGATATTGCACTTGCAGATCTTAATCATGAGATAATTGTGAGCCAGGTTACAGCTCCTGAATTTAGAAGATGGATTATGGAAGCATGATTTGGAGACTGTAGTATTTCAATAAACATTTTGCCTTTTTTAGCCGCAAAATTATAGAGTTGAGTAAGAAACCCTAGACAACTGATAGATTAATTACTACATTTAAAAACGATTGTAATACATGCTAAAATCCATCATAACAAATTAAAATAATTTTTACGCCTTACGATATTTAAGTTTTCTCATGTGTATTAAGTTTTTTTTACACAACGCTCTCTGTTTCTACAGGGAGCTCTTTTTTTAATGTATCCCACTAAATCTGTTTAAGATCACTTTGTGATGACGACAAATAATTCATAGATGTTTGTTTATCTCAGTACTCAGAATATATACTTCAGTAACAATTATTGCTATCCCGGTAAATCGGTATAAAGCTTAAAACAGCGTTCTTCTATCATTGCATGTCACCACCTGATTTAAGAGTTTAATTTATTTATTGAAAAAAAATGTTATGAGAAAATTTATATGTCTTCTCTTTTTTAATGCAGTTGTTATAGCTACAATGGCACAAAAAGTTGCCATTAGCGGAAAGGTAACCGACTCCGTTGGTAACCCTGTTTATAATGCAAGCATTCGGGAACCAAAATCAAGAAATGGAACGGTATCAGATCTCAATGGCAACTTTACCATCAATACAAATCCTGGCACTGCTCTGGAGGTATCTATTGTAGGTTACAAACCTGTTTTAGTGAACGCTGCTCCAAATCTTAATGTAACGTTGTTGAGTAACAACACGGCTCTAACTGAAGTTGTTGTTACTGCTTTAGGTATTCGCAGAACAGACAAGTCGACGGGCTATTCTATTGCTAAAGTTGATCCCGGTGTTCTGACGCAAAAATCAGAACCAGACCTGCTGAAAGGCATGCAGGGTAAAGTTGCGGGTGTTGATATCAGGAGCTCTCAAGGCACGCCTGGTGCGGCAACACGCATACAGATAAGAGGTAACTCTTCCTTCTTTGGTAATAACGAACCATTGATTGTTGTTGATGGTATTCCGTTTAGTAATGACCAGGTAACCACATCCCAGCAAACATCGGGTGGTGGCGCATATGGCAGTGGTATTGCTAATCTTGATCCTAATGATATCGCCAGCATGAATGTTTTGAAAGGGTCATCTGCCGCGGCAATATATGGTTCGAGGGCCTCCAATGGCGTTATTATTATAACTACCAAATCCGGCAGTGCAACCAAAAGCAAGAAAGGCCTGGAGGTTACATTTAAAACATCTTATTCTATTGAGCAGATAGCCAACTTGCCCAATTACCAAAATGAATATGGTGCAGGCACAAACTTTTTATACCAAAACTCAAACGGGTCATGGGGGCCTGCATTTAGAAATAAAGATTCCATACCGGTTTGGGGAAATTATAAAAATGCTTACCCTGAATTATTTCCTACGGATAGTGTAGCATATCGGGCTTATCCAAATAACGTTAATAGTTTGTTTGATTACGGCAAGGTGTTTGAAAATTCTGTAGGCTTTACAGGTGGTGATGAAAAAAGTGCAGTGTCTCTTACACTATCCAATCTTAATCACCAGGGTTATGTACCTGGTACAAAATATGACAGATCAAACATTGGATTAGGCGGATCTACAAAACTTACTTCGGGCATAAACATTCGCGGAAATTTCAGTTATGCCAAATCACGTCAGCTTGGAGGTTTCTTTGGTTACAACCAGGTTGACGGTGCAGCATCACAATTTGCACGCTCTTTCTTATTGGCCCGTAACTGGAACCTTGACCTGCCATTTGAAGACGAAAATCAAAATCCATTAATTCCAAATGCAGCCGGCTCTTATGATAACCCGAAATGGTCTGCGAAATATAACCGGATGCTCACGGATGAAGAAAGATTTATTGCAGGGGCACATATGGATTTTAAGATTAACAATTGGATCAGGGTTGATTACAGTATAGGAAGCAATATCAATCAACTTGAAAGAAGAGAAATTACTGAGATCGGCTCAAGAGCTGCAAACAGTACCGGCCGACTGGTTGTCGAAAATTATCGCAAACAGGAAATAGAGTCTAATCTTATTTTAACTTTTACCCCTAAAGTAAGCCAGAACATTACGGTACGTGCAACACTGGGTAACAACTACAACCAGCGTACAATTAAAGATTTAGTTACTACAGGTAATCAATTTATAACCCGTGGTATATATACATTAAGAAATACATCTCAGCAGATATTTAACACCGACTATTATGAGAGAAGAAGAATTGTAGGCGTTTTTGCTGATGCAACATTAGGCTTTAAAAATTACTTCTTCTTAAATCTGACAGGTCGTAATGACTGGTCATCTACACTACCTATAAATAACAGGAGCTATTTCTATCCTGCAGTTTCAGGCTCACTGATATTTACTGATGCATTAAAAATTCAAAGCAATATTCTCGATTATGGCAAGGTAAGAGCTGGATGGGCGAAAGTAGGACGTGATGCAGACCCTTACTCTTTACAAAATGTATACAGGTTAGGCACTTCATACTTAGGACAGCCTACCGCTGCATTAGATGCTACAGCATTTGACCCTGACTTAAAACCAGAGTTTACAAAAGAGTTTGAATACGGTGCTCAATTAAGTTTTTTTAAGAGAAAGATTGAAGTGGACGTTGCAATCTATGACCGGAATTCAACTAATCAAATTGCGCCAATCTCTACACCGGCATCTTCAGGTTATTCTTCCTATTACACTAATTACGGAGAGCTAAGTAATAAAGGGGTAGAAATAGATTTGATCCTTCGTCCTCTTCAAAGCAAATCTTTTAAATGGGAAATACATGGCACGTTTACCAGGAATAAAAATATAGTTGAAAAACTTATTGAAGGTGTTGACAGGTTACCACTTTTTGGAGTTTTGGAAGGCATATCGCCTTACCTGGAACCAGGCAGACCCTTTGGTTACCTAAGAGGAACTGTTGATGCAAGAGATCCGGCAACAGGTGCTTTGTTAATTAATCCAACTACAGGCTTCATGATACAGGCGCTTGAAGAGCAATTCATCGGAAATCCTAACCCGGACTATAAAATGGGCATCACTAATACTTTCTCTTTTAAAGGACTTATCATGTCAGCCTTATTTGACATGACCAAGGGTGGAGCTTTATATTCTTCAACAATTGCTGATATATTAGGAAGAGGCGTTACAAAAGATAATGTTGATAGAGAAACGTCATGGATTATACCAGGTATTTATGGCGATCCGAATACCGGCTTACCATTGTTGGTTGGTGGCAAAACTGTAACTAATCAAACCAGGCTCAACACCAATGATCTTTATTTTGGAGAAAGCTTCGCTACAAATAGTGCTTCAGAATGGAATGTTTATGACGCTACTGTTTACAGGCTTAGAGAAGTTACATTAGGCTATGATGTGCCAAAGAGAGTATTCAACAGATTGCCAATTGGCGGAATTACGGTAACACTTACCGGCAGAAATCTTTGGTACCTGGCACCTAATTTCCCTAAACATATTAACTACGATCCTGAAGTAAACAGCTTTGGCTCAACCTCTACGCAAGGCATAGAATTGAACACTGCCCCAACAACAAGGCGTTTTGGCATTAATCTGAATGTAACCTTTTAAACAACCCCACAATCTTTATTATGCTACGTAAATTTTTATATATACTTCCGATCGGGTTAATTGGGTTTATATCCTGTAAAAAAACACTTGATATAAATACAGATCCCAATAATCCTACTACAATATCGATTAGCAAATTGTTGCCGGCTGCAGTGCAAAACTTAGGTAACGCCCTTGCCATTGGTAATGGTACTTACGGAGGACTTTCTCAAATTCTTTCTGTGTACACACACCAGATGAGCACAAGAGAAGAACCGGATGTTTATGGTGTCACGGGTAATGATTTTTATCTGGCGAATGCATGGTCTACTTTCTACCAAAGCTTTGTTAATAGCAGCGGTATTCTTACACCGGGTGTGCTTAATAATCTTGAGCAGATCATAAAAGATGCTACGGCATCAGGTAATCCAAGATATGCAGGGATCGCAAAGATTTTAAAAGCCTACACTTACAGCCAGTTGGTTGATGTTTTTGGAGACATACCATACTCAGAAGCAATCAAACTTATTGAAGGTAATAAGTATCCAAAATTTGACAATGACGCTGAAATCTATCCACAGCTATTTACTTTACTTGATGAGGGTATTGCAGATGTGTCAAAACCCGATGCTGAAAATACTTTGCTCCCTGGAAGTGACGACGTGATTTATAAAGGAGATGCAGATCTGTGGGTTAAAGCAGCTAATACCATCAAACTAAAAATGTACACCCAGGTAAGATTAGTGCAGGATGTATCAGCACAGGTTACTGCATTGTTGACAGGGCCATTGATCAGCGCTACAAATGAAAGTTTTATTGTGCCATACGGTACAAAAGGCGCAACCGATGACAGGAACCCTGGTTATGGCGATTACTATGCAACGCAAAAAAGTAACCATGTAAGTCCATGGCTATATGAAATAATGAAAGGGAAAAATCCTGCTGTTCTAACCGGAATAAATGATCCAAGAATTCCTTATTACATCTATAACCAAATCGATGCAACATCCGCCCCACGTGACGGTAACCAAACTGAATACAGAGACGGACCATTTATATCGCTTTATTTTGGATCAGTAGGGCAGTTTAGAGATGGTGCTCAGGACAATTCGATAAGTGTTTACGGCATTTATCCGGTGGGGGGCAAGTTTGATGATAGCAGTGCTGAAACTGTTAATGATGCGAGCGGTAGCGGAGCAGCACCATACCGCCTTATTACTTATGCTGACAGGTTGTACCTGGAAGCTGAATTGATGAAGACAGGTGTTATAGCCGGTGATGCAAAAGCTAAGTTCGAAGAAGCAATGGTTGAATCATTTATGCAGGTTGACTATGTAGTAAAAGATTTAATTAAAGATGCTGCACCAGCACTGTCAGGTACCGCAGCGGTTAGTAGTTATACAAGCGCTGTACTTGCTAAATATGATGCCGGTAATGATGCAAAGAAGCTTGAATATATTATGACAGAAAAGTGGCTTTCAAGTTTTGGAAGCGCAGTTGACCAATACACTGACTATAGAAGAACTGGTTATCCCGTATTATTTGATCCTAATAATCCTTCACAGGCACCGAATCATTTTGTTCAGCCGCCTGTTGATGGTGATCCCGTAAATCCAGGTGCGCAAGCTGCTGTACCGGTTCAATTAACTGTCGATTACCCACTGTCATTACCATGGTATACAGATGAACTTGAAACTAATCCTAATGCACCATCTCAAAAACTTGTATCTACTTATAAGGTATTCTGGATGCCTTGATAATAAATTCTAAATAAATAGTTATGAAATATATAATAGCAATTTTTGTTTCTGCCGTATTATTCAGTGCCTGTCAAAAGGAAGATAATCCGAAACTACCTGATCTTGTAAGAGTACCACTTCCTTTGATCACTTTAGATCCTGCAAGCGATGCAGCTATTTCTTCACAGGATGTTGCCGGCTTTAATGGAAAATTTATTGTAGATCTATATTTTAAAAACGATGTGCCACCACAAAAGTTTGATGTAGTTGCGGTAAAAAACGATGACCCGTCATCCGTTATAAAAATCAAAGAAGGCATTACTACTTTTCCTACAATAGTAGAGTTTTCCGGTGCAGATATTTTAGCAGCTTTTGGAGATGCAAAAGAAGGTGATAAGTTTACTGTTGGTGCAGATGTGTACATGTCCAACGGTCAAAAGCTAGAAGCCTTTCCGCTTACCGGAACAAATTACGGCGCTAGTATATTGGGCCAACCGGGTTCAAGTCCATTCATAGATTTGTTGGTGCAATGCGTTTTCAATAAAAATACTTTTAATGGTGATTACACAATTACGCAGGATGATTGGAACGATTTTGATTTAGGAGCCAACATATCTGTGAAGCCAGGTTCCGGAGATAATCAAATATCTATTACAGCCTATCCAGCTCCAAAATATGGCAAAAACAGGAAGCCACTGATTGTAGATGTAGACCCGGCAACATCTATTGCAACAGTTTCAGAGCAGGTTATCGGTGACTATGATGGTGCACCTCCGGGAGCAACCATACGGGGTTCAGGTAATGTAAATCCGTGCGGAGACAAGATCACGCTTACACTTACATTTAATATCGGTGGAGATGAGTACCCCGACAACGTGTTGGTGTTAGAAAAATAATACCATTGTATTTACCAATATTATTAGCGACAAAATTTTTCATAAGTTATGGAGAATTTGATCGCTTTTTTTATGCATTATGAAACAGAAGATCCTGTAAATTTTATAGCTGAGCTAGGGGTACAGCCAACATTAAGCACATCTTTACGGCTTCCCGAACAGCAACATTAATTACAAAGGTTTACACTACGGTAAGAGATGCTGTTGCCAAAAAACCTGGCGATAATGAAAACCACTTACGTAGCGAAATATATATTCCTAAAGCCGATTATAGTTTGCCCCGAACAGTTAATTGTATCAACTTATCTTCTTTGCTTATACCATAAGTAACATCAACATAAATACCATTGAAAGGCACGAGTATTAAGCCACCGCCGTAGTTGGTGTGTATGGTGTTTGAGGTTTCATCGGGCATCCAAACTTTTCCATCATCAAAGTAACCAATCAGGCCGATTTTTCCATTTAATAAATGTGACTTGAAATTGGTGATATACCTAAGCTCATTGGAATTGAAAAACGTCGATTTGCCACGGAAACGGTTAGCACGATATCCTCTTAGACTTGATGGGCCGCCGATTGAAGGATACTGATAAAATTCAGGTTTCCCGGTTATTGTTCCTGCACCGCCGGTTATAGCCAACGAGAATTTTTTGACTAGCGGAACAAAAAATTTAACCTGTCCGCTAAAGTCTCCGAAGGAGCCATTGTCATCTTTCAAGTTAAATTTATAGCCTGCGTTGGCATATATTATTACCCCACTTTCCGGCACCAGTGAGTCCTTAACAGCTATAAGTTTATAGTTCAGTTCGCCACCGGCGAAATAATCCGTTCTGAACATTTTTTGATTGATGGGTAAATAGCTTTTGGTGTAATATTTATCGCTATCACTTAAAATTCTTACACTATTATACACGCCGGAAAATGTTAAGTTGCTTTTACCTATACGCCTGTTCGCACCAACTTCGCCTGTCCATTGTGCTGCACGTGTTCTGTAAAAATTAATATCGTCGTTAGCATTAAGGGTTTCATTACCGAGGCCGAAAAATGTCTTCCATCTTACTGCATCATAATTGCCAAACAATATAAGATTCCACTTGCCGGCAAAAGAAGGAATAAATGCCTGGTACGTACTGCTGAAAGCTTTCTGGCTAATGGAATAATTTACGCCAAAATTTTGTTTGTATTGAAACGGGCTTTTCCTAAAGAGTTGCTTTTGCTTAAAGTAATTAAGGCCAACAAAAAAACGGTCATCACCGTTAAAGGATATTATTGGCCTAAAACCTTTTTTATCCGGATAAAAAGCATCGTACTCAAAGGCATGAACTGTACTGTCGTCTGACAAGTGAAGCCTTGCCTTCGACTTTGGCCTGATTACATTTCCTTCTTTATCATCATATATTCTTGCTTTTTTCCCTGTGTTTGACAACAACATACTGTCTTCATCTGCACCACCAATCAATCGTAATTTTATTTTACTTCCGCCGCCAGTAATTTCATAATTATCTTTTCCACCAATACCATAGAGACGTATTTCACTTGTTTCATTGTCTTTAAAAGTTCTGTTGTAATAGGGCTTATCAGTTGAATATTGTTTTTTACTGTATATAGAAATTTCGGTGGTACCAGGGGATTGTTTGGCTACAAAAAATTCTTTATTTTCTGACCCAACAAGATCAACATTCTTTGAAAGAAACTCGTAATACTTAGTGGCATATTCCTGCAAATGCGAGCGACGTGACTGCAGTTTTCTAATGATGTCTCTACCTGATAATTCAAAAATCTCAAAGGGCATCTGTCGTATTGATCTTTCGATCACTTCGTCAGTTAGTGCCTTTTGTAATTCGGTAGCAGCCTGTAGCCAATTATCAAGTGTTAAGGCGTTTGTAAAAAAACGATCCAGGTTTCGTCTTTCATAACTAAATCCTTGTGGATATTTTATGTCATCATCAAAGCTTTGCAGGTATTTCATGCCCGCGGCAGAAATGGCTCTCTTCAGTAAAAGACCATCATATTTAGAAAATGCCTGGTCTCTGTCAACTGGCACAGGAATAAAAGTGGTACTGCTATCTGTTTCAATCTCCCCCCATTTCCATTGATCTTCATGCCGGTCCCAATCGCCAATGAACATATCAAATAGTCGTGATTTTGTAAAGGCTTCCTGGTCTACTTTCCGGTTATTTTTTTCAAATAATTTTTCTCTCACATCCTTACTGTTGTAATATTTTTTAAAGCCGCCTAAATGTGGTGCAGTAGTCCAGTCTTCATCCGGCCGTTCTTCAAGCAGGTATAAATCATTGCCATATTTGTCATTAAAGCTATCAAGCGCAGCCTGCTTTGGTACATACACATACTTTGGAAAAGTATGAAATATACCGGCGGCTTCTGCCATGTGACTTACACCAAGTGCGCCATATGGATGAGACATGGAAATTTCATCATTGGCTATGTCTTCCAAAAATGTGCCTTCCAGTTGATCAGGAATTACTTTGCCTAAGGTTTTGTTTACCGAGCGAAGAGCATAATATTTCCCGTCGTTTGTTTTAAGTTGTAAAGATTTGCTTTGATTTCCTCCTCCAGCTTTAACCGGCTTCATGCCGCCAAAAGCGGTATCCAGCATAAAGATGGGAAAGGTTACAGGCATGGTCCACTCCATGCGATAATTATGTCCCCACAGAGATTTGTAAAAATTAGATTTTTGGTATTCCGGCCCTGCCGCTAATCTTATTTGCTTTGTCGAATCAGCATTTTGAGAGAGGCAATTGATGACAAGACACAGGCAGCAAAATATCATAACACCGCCCTGCTTATAAAGCTTATTACTATTCATAGATTAAATATAGAATTTTCATTGTAGAGTCTTTACTGCGGTTCATACACCATCAAATTGTCAACCACATTTTTATGGAGAGAATTTTTTTAGATACATTTTTATAAATTGCAATAAGCTACATTTATACAAACTATCACTATGTTAACGAGAAGGCATTTTCTTAAAACTACAACGGTATTTTCGGCAGGGTTTTTAATGGCCCCATCCTGTAATAAAAATGCAAAAAACAGTTTAATCGGCTTACAACTTTACACGGTAAGAGATGCCATGCAAACGGATGTTGCAGGTACGCTGGCCCGGGTGGCCAAAATTGGTTACACTTCAGTTGAAGGGGCTACTTATACCGGCTCGCAATTATTTTATGGCATGACGCCTGCTGCCTTTGCAGCACTTCTTAAGCAAAACGGCTTGGTTATGCCAAGCGCTCATTATCGCCTTGGCGAGGAATTGGAAAAAGGCGAAGCTGTGAAAGGTACTATGTTACATGAATGGGATAAAGCAGTAGATGATGCTGCTGCATTAGGCATAAAATATATGGTGTGCGCCTGGCTGTCGCCGTCAGAAAGGGGAGGAGCAGATAAGTATAAAGCACTGGCGGAAAATCTGAACAAGGCCGGTGAAACCTGTAAGAAAGCAGGTATTCAACTCTGTTATCATAACCACGATTTTGAATTTGAAAAAGAAAATGACGTTTACATGTATGACATTCTTTTAAACAATACAGGTAAAGATCTGGTTAAGATGGAAGTTGATTTGTATTGGGTAAGCAAAGCAGGACAAGATCCTATTGCACTATTTGATAAGCATCCCTTACGCTTTCCGTTATGGCATGTAAAAGATATGGACAAAACAGCTGATAAAGCCTTTACAGAAGTAGGCAATGGTGTTATTGATTTTAAAAAAATTTTTAAGCATGCTGATACAGCAGGTTTACAATATTTCTTTGTCGAGCAAGACCAAACGCCTGGTTCTCCATTTGACAGCATTACACAAAGCATTAACTATATAAAGGCAAATCTTTCAAAGTAATTTTTAATGA
>JBDSRT010000218.1:0-2804 GCA_039929165.1 Ginsengibacter sp. | reverse complement strand
GAAAAACACCCATCAATGCAGAAAGCCTTTCCTTACAATTCCGTATGACTGTTGAATTAATTTTTCTTGCAAAGTTTTCTTCTCATGAAATACACTATAACAAAATGGCTTCATCAATGTCTTATAACCTTTGCTGTTATGATTTTAGCAAGCGTTAAATCGGATGAAATTGTTACATTTAGTACATGCTTAAACATTTCATAGATAAAGCGGATAAAAATCCAAAAGATGCAAAAGTGATGTTCATTATTTCAGCGGGCTTGACTATCACAGGCATTATTATTCTTTTGATTATATCATAATTTTGGCAACAAATTTGTTGCCTATTAGTTGCCGTCCAAACCGCAGAAAAACATTATTTTAAAATCCTGTATTTAATTATATTTTAATAAAATTTTGCCCATGAGAACACGAAGGTGTTAGGGTTAGATAAGGAGTGATTAATATCACTCCTTTTTCTTTTTTATACCAATGACCTGTAGTTATGGTTTTACAACCAGTACGCCTTTCTCATGGTGAATGGTGCAGTTATAGTGGAAAGTGCCGGGTGTCTCTGCGTCATAAGAAAAGCTTCCCAATGTTGAATCGGCGCTATCAAACGATGTATTATCCAGCGATTTTACGCTGTGTGCAACCGTGTCAAAGTTTATCCATGATACAAGGGTTCCTGATTTTACCACTACTGAATCGGGGCTAAAACCAATTGAATTAATATTGATAATGTAGATGCTGCTGCAACCAGGACATAAATTATTACCCAGTTCTTCAATATCGGCCTTTGAGCATGATGCCACAGTAACGATCAAAATGGTAAAAATTAATTGTGTGAAGGGAATCTTTTTCATATCCAGATTTTAATGTATCAATATTAATATTTGCCTGGACTAAATATTTTGATTAAAATCAATAACTGGTTTTTCATGTTGCTACGGGCACAAAAAAACCGCTTCTTTTTGAAGCGGTGGTATTTTTTCAAAACTGGTCCGGATTAAGGTGCAATAAACGGGTCAACAATAGCTAATACCTGCGCCATAGTTAATGGTTCATCAAAAGCTTCAGACGCTGCATTTGCAGATACAAAGCCTGTGATATCAACACCAGCCTGGGTGGTTAATTCTTCACCATCGTAACTGGCCTGCACGTACTGAGCAAACGGGTCAGCAATGCCACTCTGTTTTAAAGTGATCCATGGCTTCACTGTAACGCCTGCAGGTATCGCGGCATCAAGCGCTCTTCTCATCTGCCTGATGTGTGCAGCATGTCTTCCTTCAACAGAATGAATCTGCAGGGCAATAGTGAGTACATCATTATTTGAGATCAAACCTTCGGCCTGCCCTTTGTACGCTCTTACCCCGGTGTCTTCAAAAGTTTGAGCAACGGCCAATAGCACTGCATAATTTTTAAAAGGCGAATTATTGCCAGATAATGGACCGGTTCCTGATCCGTTACCCGCAGTAAAATCAAAAGTTGGTTTAGCTACAGCATCACCGGCCAATGCACCCTTTAATAAGGCCACGTGGGCGTTTTCATGGGCTGCAATAGTTTGAAAGGCGCCTTTAGCTGCTTCATTGGGAAACATGCCTGATACCGGTGAAGCAGTATCTAAAGCTGTATTATAAAATTCAGCCTCCAGGTATTCAAGCGTCAACGCAAAATTTAATATTTCAGTTACGGTTGAGTTGGTTTGACCGTAAGCTTTTTTAAACATAGATCCGAGGGCAAGAGGCAAAGAAGCCAGTGTAATTTTACCAGCCATACGTCCGAAGTCTTTCATCGCATTTCTGCGTGTGTCCAGCCTGCCATATATCTCAGGATCATGTTTTTCTATTTCAGAAATTACATTTAATACATTCATGATATTGTGATTTAAGAGGTTGGTAAATTTTTGATACTAATTTTAGTTTTCACATACGTGCCTGCTATTGCAAAAACTTCTGCAGGCGTTCTTGCCATATCAAGACCCATAGCGTCAACCACTGTGTTGTCAGCAAAGGTGCCATTAGAGATCAAGTCTCTTATAAGGGCAGCATGACGGGCTTCAACAGACACTATCTTGCCTGCTATAGTTAAGTAAGCACCTGTAGTAATTAACTTACCTGCTCCATTGTAAGCAGATACACCAAGATCTTCAAATGCTTTGGCTGTACCAAGAACGCTGTCCCTGCTGGTAAAATCTATTGAAGAAAAGTCTACTTCAAGATCTTGCAGCGGTGTTGCACCTGCGGCGGTAATAGCGGCTTTAAAGAAATTACGATGGGCAACTTCATGATCACGGATATCTGTTAAATAGCCTTTTTCAAGATCATTAGCATTGCCATAAAATGAGTCCACCACTTTTATGTAGAAGGCGGCTTCCAGTTGCTCAAGTGCATAGGCATAATTTAAAACTCCTACGTCACCACTTCCAAGATCAACACCGTCATCTGTATTCCCGTCAGGTGTATCATCCTTTTTACATGAGGCTGCTGTAACTAAAATTGCAGAGGTAGCACCAAGGTAGCCGAAGAACTTTCTCCGCGAAACACTTTGCGCAATTCCCGCATCGGTAAGCCCAGCACTTTGTAGCACTGTATTTTTTGTTGGCATAATGGGTTTTTTTAAATGAAAAATTTAATTAGTGGTAAAAAAATTAATTAGAGGTAAAAACCTTTGAGGCACTTACGATTTATAAAGTATTTTGGTTTGGCAAATAGTATGCCCTAGAATTTATTACCACCCGCTGGCCAGTACATCGGCGATGTGCATCGTCTTTATTGGAAGTTGTTGTGCTTTGGCATAGCCGGAGATTTGCATTAAACAACTGA
>JBDSRT010000217.1:0-2953 GCA_039929165.1 Ginsengibacter sp. | reverse complement strand
TCAGTTGTTTGTTCCAGGCGGAATCATTGTAATCAGTAACACGACGATGATCCCAGGTGTGTGCTCCTACAATGTTCCCTTCTGCTGCAAGCGTTTTAAGATTTTCTGCAGACATGTAATTACGTTTACCTATAGAAATGTTCATAATAAAGAACACACCTTTATAGCCATATTTTTTCATCTCTGCCTCAGCAATGGTAAACTGCTCAAGATCGGTATCATCAAATGTTAGCATGATAGGTTTAGGAGGCAGAACTTTATTAAGCGTATAATACCTTTCAAGATCAGCCGGAAGAACAGTATGATAGCCGCTATCCGCTAATGCTTTCATCTGCTCGCCAAAGGAAGATGGTGTTACCACATAATCATTAGTGCTATTCTTTTTCAACGGCCGGATATGATGATAACATAAGATAGGCACCTGTGGCTTAGAACATATATCAGCAGCCGAAACTTTTATAACAACGGACACGGACTGCCTTGCTATTGTATCTTTTGCAACCTCTTTTAGTATAATGGAATTATTGGAGCAGCTACATGCAGCTATAATAACCGCAAGGCTTAAAATATCTTTCATAGGGTTTATGCAGCTATTGATATTGGATATACATTGGTTTAGGCACAAGCTTTAATAGTTCAGCCGGGGTGTAAAGCCCGTTTTTATTTTTCTTTGTGTCATTCTTATAAAACAATTTGAAGCCGGTAAACTGAACAGGTTCTTTATAGATATACCTATCGTAAGTAGAACGTTTCAAAATTTTATCGCCCCAACCATCCATATCCATTACAACCTGAACTTCCGCTACTTTTTTAATATTGGCGACATTGGTGACCATGCCTTGTGTAAACCGGTGTATAATTAAAACTTTAGGCGGAAGATTATTTGCTCTCACAATTTTGGCCAGGTAATCAATAACAAAGTTTACATCTGCTGCATCATATGTTCCGATCTTTTTGCCAGGTATATCACCACCTTTCATTGAAAACTCGGGATCAATACCAAAATGTACATTCGGCATTTTAAAATATTTTTCAAACTCAGGTACTTCTTCCTGCACTGTGCTCCAGCCTACCTGAATATCAATAAACACTAAAGCATTTATTGGCTTTGCCCAGGCTACAATTGTATCTACTTGTTTAAAAGGCATTCTTAATCGTTGTTTGCCTCCGTTAGTTTGGGCAGTGACAGCTATGTAATGTAGGGCCGGTATAACAGGAATAGATGTATCGGCAGCCTGCCACTCCTTTACTTCTGCTTTTAGTTTTGCCAGCATTTGATCTTTCGGCAATTCACCCAAAATGCCCATATTTTTAGAGTACAAATTGCCATAAAAAGCGACTACTCTATTAAAAGGGAAAATGGCGCCGGGCAAAGGCTGCGGTGATTTAGCCGGCCATTTCCCGGAACTATCCCCATTGCTCATAGCCTTAAGTTTAACGTTATAATCAGCTGTATCAAATGCTGCAGTAACCGATGAGGTAGGATCTTTCTTTTCAGCTATGTGTTTTTCAGGCAGCGTATCAGTGGAATTGTTTTGTGCAACTGCAGTTGTGGTTTCACTACAGGAAAAAGTAGTTAGAGCAAGTAAACTTAATAGGCTCAAAAAAGGTACAGAATGTTTTTTCATCGGCCGAAGATATCGCATTGTAAAAGCTGTAATTTAAATTTTAAAGTCATCCATTTTTTTGGTCAATATTGAATAAAATCAATTAAAAATTACCAGGGAAAAAGACGAAATTGACCGAAATAGTAATGTAACGGGTTTGGGCATACAAAATTGCGTTGGTACAAAAAGGCGTCCTTTCAAACGCCTTTGCTTTTTATACGCTCCATCAATAAATTTAAGTTGCACAAATCTTGCCCGAACTATTCAAATTGCGATTCATTACTTTCATTTCATGAAGCACAAATAAAAATAATTTTAGGAACTTCAGTGTAATCATTAATCATCTGGATTTGCTTTGTTTAAGTCATTGATCTCTTCTCATTCTGGCTTTATAAATAACATTATAAATCAGCAGTCCTGCACCGGGAAATAATATGGCGAAAAGCGGACCATAGTTAGAGTTAACCAGGTCACCAAAAACCAGTCCAAGCGCTATACCTGCTCCAATAATACCGGCCTGCGCCCAAAAATCACTTCGGGCTAAATTAGGGTTCATTCCTTTTTCAATTAAAGCCAGCCGCTCCCTGCTTTTAGCAGTAATGGACAGATAAAATATGGCGACAATACTAAGCAGTACCAGTACGATAATTAAAATGAAAAGAAAGGGCGATAGGAAATTGTTTTGCATAAAATGTATTTATAGATAGGACATCCGCACTTACTCACCGGTTACAAAAACTTATCTTTTATTTTGTAACTACATCCACAAAAAAGTTGTCAGATAATTGTGTCACACCGGGATGATCTAATAATCATTGAAAATGTTTTGGCAGGAAACACCCATGCCTATGCCCATCTTGTTGATGCTTATAAGGACATAGCTGTTAACCTCGCTTACAACATCACGCTGAACCGGGAAGACGCAGAGGAAGTTGCACAGGATGCCTTTGTAAAAGCCTTTACTGCTTTAAGGTCATTTAAAAGAACTGCTAAATTTTCCACCTGGCTTTATCGCATTGTTATAAATACGGCTATAAATAAAAAGAGGCAACGAAAGATAGGTTCAATAGAACTTAATGAAGTGCATAGTCAGGCAATTTCAAAAGATGACAACTCCGCATTACCAGGTGAAATAAAAAAGCACGTACAACTTGCCATGCAATATCTAAATGAAAAGGAGCGCATTTGTATTACGTTGTATTATTTACAGGAAATGTCGGTTGAAGAAATTAATGAAGTGACAGGCTATTCACGGGCAAATATCAAAATATTGTTATACCGTGGCAGAAAGAATTTATACGACTTGTTGCACAAGCATTTAAAACATGAAATCAGCAGTTTAATTT
>JBDSRT010000216.1:0-10166 GCA_039929165.1 Ginsengibacter sp. | reverse complement strand
ATATCTCCTTCATAACCAAATCTTTTCTTTTGTAGATCATTCACTTCTTTCCGCCTGTTAAATAATTCATCTTCTCTTTTCTTTTTAAGATCATCACTTAGCATTACCTGCTCAGCTTCATAATCTTTATTCATTTTTTCCAGCTCAACAGATTTTTCATCAATTTCCTGTTGCCATTGTTCGCTATACTGGTTAAGTTTTTCCTGTGATGCTTTATATTCCGGCACCTTGCTCAAAATGTATTTGGAATCAATAACGGCGTATCGTTGGGCCTGAGATATGTTAGCAAGCGCTGCAATAATAACTAGCGATAAAACAAATCTTTTTATCATACAATAAATTTTTGGAATGAATATAACTTATTCCGGTTCCTGGCCAAGCATGAACGTGAATTTTGCTGCAGTTTTAAGACCTTGTCCTTGTGTAATTCTATCAAGACCAATACCATAGTCAAAGCCAAGTAAACCAAACATTGGCAGGAAGAAACGCATACCTACACCAACTGAACGGCGCAATTTGAATGGATTGTAATCTTCAAACTTGTACCAGCCATTTGCAGCTTCAAAAAAAGTAAGCCCATAAATTGTACTGCTGGCGCTTGTGCTGAAAGGATATCTTAATTCAAGTGTGTACTTATTAAAGATGGTAAAAAATTCACTGGCGCTCGATTTGTCAGGATTAATCTTCGGGTTGGAATTATCATAAATAGGATAGCCTCTGTGCGCAATAATATCGTACCCAAGTAGTGAAAAGTTGTTACTCAAACCAGCATCACCCAATTGAAATCTTTCAAACGGAGAAATATCAGTTTTGTTAGAATACCGGCCAATAAAACCATACTTAGCAGCAGCTTTAAATATAAACTGCTTGTTCTTTTCCGCACCATGCGCCGTACCTATAGGCACATACCATTCAGCATTAAACCGCTCTTTATGAAATTCAACCAACTTATATTGGTTTGAAGTAGTGCTATAAAAATCTGAATTTCTAAACAGTGAATAAGGCGGTGTTAGTTGCAGGCTGAGTAAAAAATTTGAGCCACTTGTCGGGAATATAGGATTCGGACCAGCAGAACTACGGGCCAAAGCCACTTTAAAACTCACGTTGGTTGAATTCCCGTTTGTAAGACCTGGGAAAATATTGTAATTTTTTAACTGGTATTGCTGCAGATTTAAAGAATATACTAAAGAAAAATAATCATCTGGCCATTTTAATTGTTTACCTAATGATACACTAAAGCCGGTAGTTTTTATAAAAGATGAATCAGCATAAGCGCTGGAATAGCGCCGTGTAAATGGATCATAAGCATTGGAATATTTAGTGTTGTAATAGCTTACGGTAAACGAATTTCGTTTTTTACCCCCAAGCCACGGCTCTGTAAAAGAGAAGTTGTAGGATCTGAAAGCCTTACCATTACTCTGAACCCGTAAACTTAATTTCTGACCATTACCGGTTGGTAATGGTGACCACGCAGTTTTGGAAAAGATTTTATTGATTGCAAAATTATTGAAGGTTACGCCGAGTGTACCCGTTAAACCAATGCCGCCACCAAAACCTGCAGATAATTCTAATTGATCAGAAGACTTTTCTTCAAGCCCCCACGTGATATCAACCGTGCCATTATCTGCATTAGGAACAATATTTGGGGCTATTTTTTCAGGATTAAAATAGCCTAACTGAGAGAGTTCTCTTTGTGTTCTTACAAGGTCGGATTTACTGAATTTTTCGCCAGGAATTGTTCTTAATTCCCTGCGAATTACATAATCCTTTGTTTTATCATTACCGGTAATATCTACTTTACCAATAGTTGCCTGCGGACCTTCAGTAATTCGTATTTCATGATCAATAGTATCATTATATACGGCTGTTTCAACGGGCTCAATTCTAAAAAATAAATAGCCATCATCCTGGTACAAACTACTAATATCACCACCATCCTGCGATGTTTCTTTACCTAACTTTTTGTTTAATGTTTCAAGGTTGTACGTATCTCCTTTCTTAATACCAAGAATTACACTAAGTATAGAATCGCTATACTTTGTATTACCACGCCAGGTTGTATTTCCAAAATAATATTGACGGCCTTCATTTACTTTGATGGCAATGTTTAGATTCCCTTTGGAATTATAATACTGCGTATCAGCAACAACATTTGCATCGCGATAACCCAGCGCATTGTAATAATCAATTACTTTACCCTTATCTTCTTTATATTTTGTTTCGTTAAACTTGGAAGAACTTAAAGGCTTAAAGCGGAAATATGGATCTATTAAATCTTTAGTTTTAGAGCCGGATAAAAAGCCGTAATCTTTCACATAATGTTTAAAAGTAGGCTGGTCTGATTTGTCTGTATAAGGCATAGTATTAACCGGCGGAAAAAGCGTTATCCGGGTCATTTCTTTTGTACCTTTCATTTTCTTTTTAAGTCTTCCATCAACAACATTATCGTTACCGGCAAAGTTGATCTCATTGATTTTAACCTTACCATTTTTGGCAACATTAAATACGATAACTATTGCATTAGCATTAGCAGGATCTTTTTGTTCAGAAACTTCTACCTGGGTATTACGAAAGCCTTTGTCAACGTAAAACTTTTTAATATTGTCAACGGCGGTACGCTTCATATTTTCAGTAATCACACGACCTTTTACTAAACCGGTTTTTGGATCAAGTTCATCAGCTTCACCTTTCTTTATGCCTTTAAATTTGAAAGAAGATAAACGTGGACGTTCAGTTACATTTATTTCAACAGACAGTGCTTTATCAACGAGTTTAGTAAAATATATTTCAACGTCAGAAATAAGATTCTGTTTCCATAAATTAGTAATAGCGTGGCTGAAATTATCGGCGCCAGGCAACATTATTTTATCACCAACAGCCAGGCCTGAAATAGAAATTATTAATCCCGGATCAAATGATCTTGCACCTGTTACTTTTATGTCACCAATTTTGTATTCTTTCGGCGTCTTTGCATCAAATATCTGTTCAAGATCTACGTCAACAGAAGTAGGCGTTGTATCTACCTGTAGCGGTTTCGGCATAACGATGCCTTTCGAAGTATCCAACGCAGGCGGTATTGTATCAGGTGTAGTAACAGAAGTTTGTAAAGAATCACTTAAATGAGCCTTTGATGCAGGTAGAGTATCTGTATTTAGCTGGGCCTGGGAAGCGTTAAAAAAAAATAAGCAACTAATTGCTATAAAGCTAGCCTGGTAAATCTTGAGCATCAAACCTTTGTTTAGAAACGGGCAAGTTAAATTCAATTCTTAAAAGTATTTGTTAAATAGTAAGGTAGCGTTGTACCTAGGAGCCGGCCGCTTGTTCTTGTTGTAGTTGTCCCCCAGTTTTGCCAAACCGTCTCTCCCGTGCCTGAAAGTCAACAATGGCTTCATATAAATTTTCTTTCCTAAAGTCAGGCCATAGCGTATTTGTAAAGTACAGCTCTGCATAAGCTGCCTGGTATAATAAAAAATTACTGATACGATACTCTCCGCTTGTCCTTACCATTAGCTCAGGATCAGGTATAAAGTGAGTAGTTAAGTACTTTGGCCATATACTTTGGTCAATGTCTTCCGGTTGTAAAGTTCCATTTTTCACATCATAAGCTGCCTGTTGTAACGCGTTGGTTAACTCCCAGCGGCTACTGTAACTTAAAGCCATCACAAGATTGAGACCTGTGTTTCCGGCAGTTTCGTTGCAAGCTTCATTTAATTCGTTCCTGGCAGAGTCAGGCAAAAGGCCAAGATTGCCTATAACGTGCAGACTGATATTATTTTTATTTAATGTGCTTACTTCCTGTTTAATAGTTTGAACCAAAAGTTCCATTAAACCTGTGACCTCATCTTTTGGGCGATCCCAATTTTCCGTGCTAAAAGCGTATAAGGTCAAATATTCTATGCCGAGCTCGGCGCAACCTTCAACAATATTTCGAACACTTTCTACACCGTGATAATGTCCAAAAAGGCGGTCTTTTCCCTGTTCCTTCGCCCATCTGCCATTGCCATCCATAATGATTGCAATGTGACGAGGCAGCCGGGAGATATCTATTTTATCTTTTAAACTCATCAACATTACATATTAAAGTCAGGCGAATAGCCTGACTCGAAGCGTGCAAAAGTAATGAATTAGTTTATGAGAAAACCGCTAAGATTATTGTGAAAAACCGAAGAAATTACACAATTATTCTGCTGTGGGACAACGGTATGAACTTAGGTTGAAAGACACACCTACTTCAGCAAAAACATAAGAATCTTTCTGCTTGCTAAAACCTCTTTGACGACCTTCCAGACCAATGCGTTCTCCGGTTTCAAATGACCGATCCTGTAAAATACCGCCAATAGATGGCTGGCTATTGGGTGCAGGAAATTTATCAATTCCGATATAAGTTGAGCTTACATCATCAACATAGTCAGATAATGTAAACCGATAAGCCACCTCGAATGATAAATTTATGTTTTGCGTTAAGCTATACTTTACACCGCCACCAATAGGGAAAGCAACACCCATTGAGCTATATGCTTTGCGCTCTTTATAAAACGTTTGGCCCTCCGTGTTTAAAGGGCGTAAAAAATACTTTTCATTGTGATAATATGCATATGGATCATAGCTAAAAAGCCCAACACCAAAAGTTATGTAAGGAGTAAAGCTGTTTGCAGCATTATATGGCGTAAACTTAAAAAAATTGAAATCGCCTTGTAGGCTTAATTCAAAAACATTTGTATTGAAACTAAGATTACGTCTTTTCTGAAATTCGTTTTTGCTATAAATATCGCTGTAACCAAGCTGGGCGTAATGTCCGGCAACACGTAAGCCAACATAATTACCAAATTGTTTTTTGAAAAAAATACCTAAAGCAGGTTTAGGTCTGTTAAAGGCAGCTCTATTGTTTAGGTCGCCAAAGTAATGTGCAGCGCCGGCGGTAATACCAAATTCACCTTGCTGAACGTATTCGTTTTGAGCAGAAGCTGCAAATGAACTGAAGATTAGGAGTAGTAAGGCTAGTGTTCTTGTCATGACAGTAGCAAAGTAATGTAATGTTGCTTTAAACGAAAAAACTAAAGTGTTATTGAACATCCAAAATTAAAGTATTGAATTCATCAATTTCTTTTGTCGAGACCCCAGGACAATTTATTTCTAAGCGTTTGCAGAAAGTTATTTTCATTAAGACGAATCAGGTTTAGGGTAAAACTTTCTTTTTTAACCGCCAGCTGAACATCCTTGTCTACAATTTCCCGGCGGCTGTCCAAAGTGCATAAAAAGCCATCCGTTCTACCTTCAATTTCAAAAGAAATAATGTTATCATCGGGAACGATAATAGGCCTGATATTTAAATTATGCGGCGAAACCGGGGTGATAACAAAGCTGGCAGAATCAGGAAATACAACAGGCCCGTTACAACTTAAAGAATAGCCTGTAGACCCTGTAGGCGTAGCAACAATAAGTCCGTCAGCCCAATATGTGTTTAAAAATTCACCGTTTAAATAGGTATGAATTTTAATCATTGGTGACGTATCCTTTTTGTGAATGGTTATTTCGTTTAGGCAATAAGGTGTTTGCCCGAAAAGTGATGTATTCGCATCAAGATGCAACAACGTTCTGTGATCAAGAACATAAGTGCGGTTTACAAGAGCATTTACGGCAGTGCGCAATTCGTCTTTACCAATGCTGGCTAAAAATCCTAATCGGCCATAATTTATCCCGAGCACCGGAATACCTTTATCTCTCACAAAGGTTACTGTGTCCAGTAGAGTGCCGTCGCCACCTAAACTTATAATGCAATCGATGTCTTCATCAAGATCATCAGCGCAATTAAACGTTGAATATTTTGAAGTAAGATTTACAGTAGAATAAAAGCGGTTAAAAAAATCCTGGAAAATAACCGGTTCAATTTTAAAGGCGGCCAACTCTTCCAGCAAAAGTTTTATATCATGATGCTGCGTTGACTCAAGGCCCCGGCTATAAATGGCAATTCGCATAAAGTGGTGTAAATATATATGGAAAAGGACTAATTAAAATCCTGACTTATTGCTGAAGGAAAGCCTTTTACGGCCAAGCTGATCAAAGCTGTAATCGAGCCTGATATGAAGATCATATAAGGTTAATATATCGAGTCCGAACCCGGAAGTATATAAAAATTTATTGTTTAGTTGTGTTGAAGGCTGATAGCGGTTATACACATAGCCAAAATCTGCAAAGGTTTTTGCAAAAAACCGAAAAGGAATTTTGTTATAGGTTTTCGATTTAAAAAATGTTGGTATAGAAAAGTTTAGGATCTCTCTTTTTAAGTTGAACTTGGCAGTTGTATAAGCTACGCCATCAATTGTTGAATATTCTAATCCACGTAAATAATCGTTGCGATCTCCTAAAGCTCTTAAATTGATAAAAGGTTGCCTAAAAGGTAATTTCACTTTGCCGGTGAACTGCACACTGCTATACCATTTTTTGCCAAGCGAATAAAACTTATTGTATTCTCCTTCCAGAGATAACATGTTAACGCCTTCCCGCCAGCCAAGACCCCGCTTTAAAAAAGTAATGTAAAAAGATTTTCCGGTAAGCGGATACAAAATGTTATTCACCTTGGCATATTGTAAAGTATAGGCCATGTCCACTATTCCTTGCCGCTGGGACAAACTATTAAAATAGTTTATGTTAAAGCGGTTACTAAGTACAGTGTCTGATACGAGGACATTTGTATAACCAACACTAAAAACCTGCGTCGTATTAATTTTATGTCTTACTGTGTAACCGGCATTAATAAACCATGAATCTTTTACAAACCCCCCGTTACTATAAAAGGCAAGGCTGTTATCGTAATTCGTTTTATAAGGAATTTCTTTTGTTTGCGAATAACCGGCACCTATAAAAAAGCCGTTGGTCAATTTTTTATTGACGTAAGGTGTGTTGTAATACGCTGACACATTACGGGTGTAACCATTAATAATAGATAAACGCAATTGGTCTTTTCTACCGGAAAAGTTATAGTGCACGAACTTGAGGCCGTAATTAACCCGTTTAAGGCTACCATTGTATTTTGTAAGCCATTCGTCAAAAGACCTGTCAACCAATTCAAATTGCGGTAAGGGAAACACATACCAACGTTCCTTTACCGTTACAAGTAAATCACATTCGTAAGCATTTATAAGGTACGGTTCAACGCTTACTTTTACAAATAGTGTCGTGTTATAAATGTTTTCCTTCATCCGCTGAAGTCTTTCACTAAGCCGGTTGATTTCAATAGAATCCCCAACCTTCGCAGTCATTTCTCTTTTTATTACATAGTCTTTAGTTTTTTTATTACCTGAGATAATTATAGATCTTACTTTAATCCAGCCCGGAGTGGATGGGGTAGAATCTGCATGAAGCGTACTAAAAGTCTGTGGAGAAATGATATCACTCATTTGGCCATTTGCAATAAAACACACACATGACAGGAAGGTGATCAGGTATACCTTAAGAGCAAACATCGTGAGGTGTTTAAAAAAAAATTGCAAAGCAGGTGATTTTCAGACCCGTGGCAACTCAAATGCCATGAGCACATAAATGTAAAGGATTTTTGGAGGCGGATTACGTATTAAATATCAAGATAATTCATCAGGTGACGATAATTAGATTGTATCTCGTTTTCAAACCTTTCTTCGCCAAAATAGTATACTACGTTATACTCATAACGCTCAAAAGCAGCAACAATAACGGCAATTTCTTTTTTATTAACGTGGATCGTTACCCGAAGCAAACCCGATTCCGATTGAACAGTGGTATTAAGGTGCATGATTGTGGCTTCATTACTTTCTACAATGCGGCTTATTTCAGAAATGGCAAATTGATAACGCTCCATTTCCAGCACAACCAGGCCACCTGTTTCTTCAGAACCAGCAAACTGGCCAAGCACCCTTAACAAAGACTGGGCAGTGATAATACCGACTAAGTTCTTCTCAACATTTATAACAGGAATAATATCGGTTTGAAATTGATTTAGGAGATTTGCAGCATGTAAAAAATGATCGTTTTCCTGGATTGAAACCGGTATAAAATCTCTTTGTAAGGTTCCGATACTAACGTTCTTATTTGAGACATCCATTAGATCTTCCTCACTTATAATACCGAGATATGCGTTTTCAGAAACAACCGGCAAATGGCTGGTTTTAAAGTCGCTAATGAGCTGCAAAGCTCTACCAACAGTATCTTCCAACTGTAATTGAGGTATTGAGTTGTTTATCAGCTCTAAGGCAACCATGCAATAAGTTTATAAATATTATAGCTAAAAGAACACCAGATAATTAAAAAGACATCAAAATTTACTGAACTGTTGCAGCGGGAGATTTTAATTTGCTTAAAAAACCAGATAAAACGATGTTAAATTCGTCGGGAACCTCCATCATAGGCGCATGACCGCATTGATCAATAAAATGCAGTTCGCTATTGGGGATTAGTTTATTAAACTCTTTTGCAACAAATGGCGGTGTAATTGTGTCGTTGTTGCCCCAAATTAAACAGGTTGGCTGTTGAATATTTTTAAGTTCTTCACCCAGGTTATTGCGTATTGCCGATTTGGCCAGAGCAATAATTTTTATCACTTTAATCCGGTTATTGGTAATTTCAAAACATTCGTTTACCAATTCTTCCGTGGCCATTGCAGGGTCATAAAAAGTAAGCTGCGTTTTTTTGCGGATGTATTCTTTATCTCCCCGTTTAGGGTAACTATCGCCCATTCCATTTTCGAAAAGCCCGGAGCTGCCGGTTAAGGTTAAAGACTTTATCTTTTCAGGATGCTTTAATATGTACACAAGCGCCACATGGCCGCCAAGTGAATTTCCCAATAAATGAATATTACTATAACCACGTGCCTCAACAAACCTGTTCACATATTTTTTTAAGCCGCGGACAGATGTATTTAAAAGATCCAGATCAAACAAGGGTAGCATTGGTACTACCACTTTGTACGAAACTTTAAAGTGTTCAATAAGTTGTACGAAGTTGCTAAGTGCACCGAAAAGGCCATGCAATAACATAAGCGGTTCCCCTGAACCCTCTTCAATAAATTTAAACTTGCCGGTTTGTTTAATTTCGTAATTCATGTCCCTTTTTATGACTATAACCGGATCGTCTTTCCCAATTATTTGTGCTAAAAATAAATGTTTTGTTTAAGATAGCCTTAAATTAAACACGTGCAACAATGCTGAAGTTTCCTTTGCCGCTATTCTCGCAAAAAAACTTTCAAGCTCAGAAAACATATTTTTAAAGACAGGTAATATGCTGCCAAGATTATTAATGAGCCTCGGCCCCCATGGCGCCACGTATGGATAAGTAACAGAATCAGCGATCATAGACGGTTGTAATATCAACATTTTTTGTGCATAGAATAATAACACACTAAAAATGATGGTATTTAAAACCACATAAAGAAAAATACCCAATAAACTATCCAGCCAGCCGAGCATGGCAAACTGTATGGTTTGTTTAATTACTCTTGAAATAAGCCCCACGATTAACATCACCACAACCAATACTATAATAAAAGAAATGATAGGTATCCATTTAGAGGAAGAATCGTCATCGCCTTTTAAATAGTTAGCAACCACTACAGAAAGCTTTAAGGCTGCCGCCAGACCAATGAAAATGGCAATTACCGAAAAGATCCCCAACACCAACCCTTTTGAATAGCCTCTAAAGATGGATAACAATATTACAAAGGCATAAATAATATCAATGACCATATTTATATATTGACTTATCCCAATAATTTTTTTACAATACCTGAAATGGTTTTGCCATCAGCCACACCGACCAATTGTTTATTCGCTAAACCCATCACCTTGCCCATGTCTGCTGCTGCTGATGCACCGGATTGTTTAATAATTGCAGCCACTTTTTCTATAAGCTCTCTTTCACTTAACTGTGCCGGTAGAAAAGTTTCAATCACTGCTATTTCTTCTTCTTCTTTTTTTGCAAGATCCTCTCTTTTTTGTTCCTGGTAAATGGTTAACGAATCTTTACGCTGCTTAACCAGTTTTTGAAGCAACTTCACTTCATCCTCTTCTTTTAAAATACCGCCTGCCCCTTCTGCTGTTTTAGCATTAATAATGGCGGCTTTAATTGCTCTTAGCGATCTTAAGCCGGCTTCATCTTTTGCCAGCATAGCCGTTTTTAGTTTCCCCATTACATTTTCT